>JAEEOJ010000040.1 GCA_016284175.1 Lachnospiraceae bacterium
AATTCATGAAAATGAATGATTATATTGATGTCTTGATTCCCCGCGGAAGCGCAGGATTAATCAAAGCTGTAGTTACTAACTCAACTATTCCTGTTATCGAAACAGGAAGCGGTAACTGCCATATTTACGTTGATAAGGACGCGGATATAGATATGGCTGTAAATATCATCTTTAATGCCAAGACACAGAGAATCGGAGTATGCAATGCATGCGAATCACTTGTTGTACATAAGGATGTAAGAGAAGCACTTCTTCCCAAGATGGCAGAGAAATTAAAAGAGAAAAATGTCGAAATCCGTGGCGATAAGGATACAAAAGAAGTTATCGACTGTGTTGATGCAACAGAAGAAGATTTCGCAAAAGAATATCTTGATTATATTATTTCCGTAAAGACTGTTGAATCTGTAGAAGAAGCAATTGCACATATCAACAAATACAACACAGGTCATTCGGACTGTATCATCACAGAGAATGATGAGACTGCAGAGAAGTTCTTAAAAGGTGTTGATGCAGCATGCGTATACAGAAATGTTTCCACCAGATTTACCGACGGCTTTGAATTCGGGCTCGGTGCTGAAATCGGTATTTCCACTCAGAAACTTCATGCAAGAGGACCTATGGGACTTAATGAGTTAACCTCATACAAATATAAGATTACCGGAAACGGTCAGGTCAGAGGTTAAATAATGAATCAGTTTGAAACCTGCGACAACAGAGAAGAACTTGATAGACAGTATAAATATCTCGAACTTCTTAAAAAAGTTGTTGCCGATTTAAAAGAACAAAAGAAAAGAGACATTACCGCATGTGTTGAAACATTCGGTTGTCAGATGAATGCCAGAGATTCCGAAAAAATCTCGGGCATTTTGAAGTCTGCGGGTTTTACTGTTATAGAAGACGAAAACGCCGATTTAACAATCTACAATACATGTTCCGTCAGAGATAATGCCAATCAGAAAGTTTACGGCCGCCTCGGCAGACTTTCCACATTCAAAAAACAGAACCCTGACATGAAAGTCGTTCTCTGCGGATGTATGACTCAGGAAGAATGTGTAATCGAAAAACTCTGCACAAGTTACAGCTTTGTAGATCTTATCTTCGGAACTCATAATATTTACAGATTTGCAGAGTATCTCTTTTATGTTTACGAAGGTATAGAAAACAAAGAGTTTGACGATTCGGATGCAAATCTTTACAAAAAAGGTAATACAATCATAAGCCACTGGAACGAAACAAAGGTTATATGTGAAAATCTTCCGATTGACAGGAAATATTCTTACAAATCCGGCGTTAATATAATGTTTGGCTGCAACAATTTCTGTACTTACTGCATAGTTCCTTATGTTCGTGGCAGAGAGAGAAGCAGAGAAGCGGACGAGATCATAAAAGAAATAGAAAACCTCGTAAAAGACGGTGTTATCGAAGTAATGCTTCTTGGTCAGAACGTTAATTCGTACGGTAAAAACCTTGAAAACCCTATTTCTTTTGCAGAGCTTTTACGAAGAGTAGAAAAGATTGAAGGCCTTGAAAGAATCAGATTTATGACTTCACATCCGAAGGATTTATCCGACGAACTTATAGAAGTTATAAAGAGTTCAAAGAAAATATGCCATCATATTCACCTTCCTTTACAATCCGGCAGTTCAAGGATATTAAAGAAGATGAATCGTGTATACGATAAAGAAAAATATCTTGATCTTGCACTAAAAATAAGACGTGAAATACCTGATATTTCAATTACGACAGATATTATCGTAGGCTTCCCGGGAGAAACAAAGGAAGATGTAGACGATACAATCGATGTAATCAAAAAAGTCGGTTTTGATAACGCGTTTACTTTTATATATTCAAAGAGAACAGGAACGCCTGCAGCAGATATGCCTCAGGTAAGCGAAGAATTCGTAAAAGAACAGTTTGACCGGGTTCTTAAATGTGTTCAGGAAACAGCAAGAGAGCAGGTAGTTAAGATTGAAGGTCAGACCTTACCTGTACTGGTTGAAGAAGTAAACAAGCAGGATGAAAGCCTTCTTACAGGAAGACTTGAAAATAATACAATCGTGCATTTTAAAGGCAGTGAAGATTTAATCGGTAAGATAGTTAATGTCAAATGTCTTGAATGCAAAGGATTCTATTATTTCGGAGAAATGATTTAAACTAAAAACCTTTTGTGGAGTTAATATGTCATCATATGATGAGGTAATGAAAAACATCTCGGCGCTTTCACCGATGATGCAGAAATACCTTGAAACCAAAGAAGAATATAAAGACTGCATTCTTTTTTATCGTCTCGGAGATTTCTACGAGATGTTCTTTGATGATGCATTGACAGCTTCCAAAGTCCTTGAAATAACACTTACAGGTAAAAACTGCGGTCTTGAAGACAGAGCTCCGATGTGCGGAGTACCTTTTCATTCCGTTGAACCTTATATTACCAAACTGATTGAAAACGGCTACAAGGTCGCTATCTGCGAGCAGGTAGAAGATCCGAAGCTTGCAAAAGGTCTGGTAAAAAGAGAAGTCACCCGTATAGTTACGCCCGGAACCAATATTGATTCAATGTCACTTGATGAAAACAGAAATAATTATCTTATGTCTGTTTTTATTTACATGAACAATATAGGTTTTTCGGTATGCGATGTAACTACAGGTGATTTTTATTTGTCTGAAATTTCAGGAATCAAGAATCTTTACGACGAAATCTTTAAATACAAACCCGCTGAAATTATCTGTAATTCGCAGTTCTTAAACTCAGGCCTTGATATAGAAGATTTAAAGGGCAAAATCGGCACTCAGGTTTCCTGCCTTGATGATTATCATTTCGAGGAAAACAATTGCAAAAAGACCCTTTTAAAGCATTTTAAAGTACATTCTTTAATAGGAATGGGTATTGATGATTATGAATTAGGTGTAATTGCCGCAGGTTCTCTATTAATGTATTTAAATGAGACTCAGATGATTTCTCTAAATCACATAACCACTTTAACTCCGACATCAAACGGCGTTTATATGGTTATTGATAATGCAACCAGAAGAAATCTCGAGCTTACCGAAACTATGAGAGACAAGCAGAAGTGGGGGTCTCTTTTATGGGTTCTCGATAAAACGAAAACTGCCATGGGCGCCAGAACTCTTCGCAGCATGACTCAGCAGCCTTTGGTTAATAAGGACATGATAATCGAGCGTCTTGACGCCGTTGAATATCTTTACAACGAAATTATTGTCAGAGAAGAAATAAGAGAGGATTTAAACCCTGTTTACGACCTCGAAAGACTGCTTGCAAAGGTAAGTTACAAAACTTTAAATCCCAAGGATATGATTGCCATAAAAGAATCATTAAGAATGGTTCCTTACATCAAAAAGGCGATCATGAACTGCGATATTCCGCTTATTAAAAAGATTTTTGACGATATCGATCCTTTGCTTGATATTTTTGAAAAGATTGATAAAGCAATTGAGGAAGATCCTCCTTTTTCTGTCAGAGAAGGCGGCATTATTAAGAATGGTTATAACGAAGGTGTTGATTATTTAAGAGTATCAAAATCAGAAGGCAAGAACTGGCTTGCAAATCTTGAATCCGAAGAAAAAGAAAAAACCGGAATTAAAACACTTAAAGTTAAATACAACAAAGTATTCGGATATTATCTTGAGGTTTCCAAATCCTTTATAGATATGGTTCCCGCGGAATATATCAGAAAGCAGACTTTATCAAATGCAGAAAGATATACAACAGAGAAGCTTAAGGAACTTGAGGATACCATTTTGAACGCACAGGATAAGCTCTGTACGCTTGAATATGATTTGTTCGAGGAAATTCGCGTTTACATCGAAGAGAACCTTTTAAGAATACAGAAAACAGCCAAGGCTATGGCCTTACTTGATGTTTTATGTTCTCTTGCGTATGTGGCCGAAACAAACAGATATGTAAGACCTGAAATAAACGATAAAGGTTCCATCAACATAAAAGAGGGACGCCATCCTGTTGTAGAAAAGATGGTTCCGGATAATCAGTTTATTCCAAACGATACTGTTTTAGACAATAAAAAGAATAATATTTCAATCATAACCGGCCCTAATATGGCAGGTAAGTCCACATATATGAGACAGACTGCGCTTATAGTTTTAATGGCTCAGCTCGGAAGCTTTGTTCCTGCCAAATCCGCAAGTATCTGTGTCTGCGACAGGATATTTACAAGAGTCGGGGCATCTGACGACCTTGCAAGCGGTCAGTCAACTTTTATGATTGAAATGAATGAAGTTTCAAACATTTTAAGAAATGCGACAAAGGATTCGCTATTAATCCTTGATGAAATCGGACGCGGAACATCCACACTGGACGGTTTGTCGATTGCCTGGGCTGTGATCGAACATATTGCCAATCCGAAACTTTTAGGAGCAAAAACTTTATTTGCAACTCATTATCATGAATTAACCGAACTTGAAGGCAAAATACCAAATGTAAATAACTATTGTATAGCCGTTCAGGAAGAGGGCGACGATATAATTTTCTTAAGAAAGATAATTAAAGGCGGGACAGACCGCAGTTACGGTATTCAGGTTGCGAAGCTTGCTGGCGTTCCAGATATGGTAATTGAGAGAGCAAAAGACATATTATCGACGCTTTCCGAAAACGATATTATCGATAAAATGCAAGATATCGTCACAATTAGTCCAAATATGACGAAAAAAAAGCAAAAAAATTACGATGAAGTTGATTTAGGACAGTTAACTCTATTGGACATGACGTCAGATTCTGATATAATAAAAGAGATTGAGGAAATTGATGTTTCTAACATGACTCCTCTTGACGGGTTAAACACTTTATACAGGCTACAATGTAAATGCAAAAATAGGATAAAACTATGATCAGAATTCTTGATAATCTTACTATTAACAAGATTGCTGCGGGGGAAGTAATCGAGAGACCGGTGAATGTTGTCAAGGAACTTGTTGAGAACGCAATTGATGCGGGTTCAAAAAACATTTCCGTTGAGATTAAAGGCGGCGGTATCGATTATATCAGGGTTACAGATGACGGTTGCGGAATTTCATATGAAGATGTTCCGACAGCTTTTCTTCGTCATGCTACAAGTAAAATTGTTTCAAGCGAAGACTTATTCTTCTTAAGCACATTAGGATTCAGAGGCGAGGCTTTGGCAAGTATCGCTTCCGTTTCTCATACCGAGATGATTACCCGTACCAAAACAGACTTAATGGGTACCAAAATCAATCTTGACTGCGGCAGCGTAATCGAGATGATTAAAACCGGTGCACCTGAAGGTACGACTATTATCGTCAAAGATTTATTCTTTAATGTTCCCGCTCGTAAAAAATTCTTAAATTCACCTTCAAGCGAAGCTACGAAGATTATTGAAATGATGGAAGAACTTGTTCTTTCCAATCCTTCTATTGCTTTTCAGCTTCTTGTAAACGGTCAGGTTAAGATTCAGACTAACGGTTCCGGCAATCTTAAGGATGTTATTTTCCGACTGTTCGGCAAAGAGATTCATGAAGGACTTCTTCCTTTGGATTATGAAGACGATTTTATTAAAATTCAGGGCTATATTACAAAACCTGATTTTTGCCGTCCTTCAAGATCAGGAGAATATTATTTTATAAATGGCAGATACATCAAGAATGACTTTGTTACAAGAGGAATCGAAGAAGGATACCGCAATTTCCTTATGCAGCATAAGTTTCCTTTTGTTGTTTTATTTATTGAACTTGATCCTTTCGGAATTGATGTTAATGTTCATCCCGCAAAGAGTGAAGTCAGAATTACAAACGGCGAATTCTTAGTCGAGATTTTAAGTAAGACAATTTATGAAGCACTTTCAAAGAATGAGCTTATTCCGAGTGCATTTAAGTTTAAAGAAGAGGAAGCACCTCTTGAACGTGCTCCCGAACCTTTTGAGAAAAATTTCAAGAAAGGTGATCTTGTTGTACAGAAGGGCTACGATGGCAAAAAAGGCGTCAACAATATGACCGCAGCCGAAAGCGAAGCCTATGCACAGAACGACAAATCAAAAGAATTTACTGTTGAGTTTGAAGAAAAGAAAGACAAGCCCAACAATGAATTCATGAATCATATTACGACCATTCCTTACAAATCCAAATATGACAAGTTCGAAGAGCGTATGAAGAATGATGTCGAAGACGATGAAAAAACTGCAGAAGAAGTTAAAGAAGCAGTTGCCGAAACAGCTGAAGCACCTAAGGATGATTATGACTTCTTAAGAAACGATACTACAGCTGAAGCTCCGAAGAATGTTGTTATCAAAAATGACAGTCCCAACTATGACTTCCTTACAAAAGATACAACAGCTGAAGCTCCCAAGAGTACTGTAGTTGAAAAAACTTCTTTTAACAAGGTTACCGAATTTGCTGAATCCGAAGGAAATATTAAGGACGAAAGTTCTTACGATACAACTTCACAGGGTTCATCACTTCTTACAACAAGAATCGGCAGTCATAAAGAAACCGCTGATGATTATGTAGATAAAGACGGCACGCAGGGTTCAGCTTTACTTAAGAACAGAATAGCCGCAGAAAAGAAAGATTCCGAGGAAGAAAAGTCTGTAGACACCGGTTCTCACGGTTCTGCTTTGTTTAAGAAAGATATCTTTGCTAAAGAAGATGATGTAAAAGAAGAAGCACCGGCAGAAACCACTGAAGATCCCGCAGAAGTTGTTGTTCCCGAAGAAACTGCACCTGAAGCCCGGGAAGAGCAGGCTGAGCCTGTAAATATGTTCGAAGAATGGCTTGCTTCCATCGAAAACAAGGAAGAGAGCGAAATCGAGCAGGAAAACAAGGGCATGATCGTTAAATTCAGCGAAATTCCCGAGAATTCTTTCGTCAGCGAAGAAGAGGAAGATTCTAACGATGCTTTTATGGACTTTAAGTGGGAAAGAAAAGCTGACATTATCGACCGTGTGGGCGAAAAGAATAAGGAAGACGATTCTGACAGACTTAAAGATGCTGACAAGAAATATTCCGTATTAAACGACGATATTACTCCTATTAAGACTGATACTGAAGCACCCAAGAAATCCAAATTTACTTTCAGAGTAAAAGATTTCGAAAAAGATACCGATGACGAGGTTGTTTCACCTAAGGTTGAAAATGTAGAGAACATCTTCAAGAAAGTTGACAGATTCAATTCTTCAGGCAAGAAAGAGCCCAAGGTTAAGGAAACACAGAGCGTTCTCTTTAACGAAAAAACTCTGGATCCTTCCAAACTTTCGAAATTTACGATTATCGATCAGATATTTGATACATACTGGTTAATCTCGGTTGAGGACGAACTTCTTATCATGGATCAGCACGCTGCACATGAAAAAGTGCTTTACGAAAGATTCATGGAGAAGTTCAGAAATAATAATATCGAAACCCAGACTCTTATGCTTTCACAGGTTGTAAACTTAAGCAAAGCAGAGATGGATGTATATCTTCGTTACAAGGCTGAATTCGAGAAATTCGGATTTGTAATCAATGATTTCGGTGACCGAGATTTGTTTATCAGAGGTATACCTACTGATTTGTTCGGTTCCGATGCCAAGAGTCTGTTCCTTGATATACTTTCGGAACTTATAAATGTATCACCTTCGCTTCATATCGATATCATTGAGAACAGAATCGCTACAAGAGCATGTAAGGCCGCTATTAAGGGTAATCAGAAGATAAGCAAGGATGAATGCAAGAAGCTTCTTGAATTTATGCTTACATTAAAGAATCCTTATCAGTGTCCTCACGGAAGACCTACGCTTATCAGAATTTCAAAGACTGATCTTGAAAAGATGTTCAAAAGGATAGTTTCATGAAAAAGCCCCTGGTAGTAATTGCCGGAGCAACTGCAACAGGCAAAAGCGCTTTGGCAGTAAATATAGCAAAAATCATCGGCGGAGAGATAATCTCCGCCGATTCAATGCAAGTCTATAAATTTATGGATGTTGGTACCGCAAAAGTAACCGAAGAAGAAATGGGCGGTATTAAACATTATCTTTTGGATTGTCTTAATCCTAACGAATCCTGCGACGCTTTAAGATATAAAACACTTGCTTTAGAAGCAATGGATGAAATATATTTAAACGGCCATATCCCGATTATATGCGGCGGTACAGGCTTTTATATTCAGGCGGTCACCAGAGATATTGATTTTACCCAAGAGGATAATAATTCAGTCAGAGCTGAAATCACCAGGTTTTATGAGAAAAACGGTGAAGATGCTTTATTTGAACGTTTAAAAGAGATTGATTATGAATCGACTTTAATTATTCCCAAGCAGAATATCAAACGTGTTATCAGGGCGATTGAATTTTATGAGCTACATCATAAAAAAATCTCTGAACACAACAAAGAACAGCAGGAGAGAGAAACACCTTATAATCTTGCTTATTTTGTTTTAAATCGCGACAGAAGTCTTTTATATGATAAAATAGACAGACGTGTGGATATTATGCTTGAAAACGGTTTACTCGATGAAGTAAAGGATTTGATATCTAAATATCCTTACGATTCACAGTCAGGGTTGTATAATGCGATAGGCTATAAAGAGATTATTGATTATTTAAACGGCGAATATGATTATGACAGAGCCGTTTATCTTATAAAACAGAATTCAAGACATTATGCCAAAAGACAGGTAACTTTCTTTAAAAGAGAAAGATATGCGGATTTTATTGACATAGACAATAAGTCTTTAGAAGAGATTGAGCAGTATGTTCTTAATGTTTTAAGAGAAAAGAAAATTATTACTGAATGAGGTTAACATGAATAATATTTATAAGGATTTCGGAATTGATGATAAGGTTTGCGAGTTTGCTGAAAAGATTTTATCTGACTTAAAACCCAGATTTGATGAGATTGACAGACTGGCTGATATTAACCAGCTTAAGGTTATTGCTTCTATGCAGAAGAACAATGTATCCGAAGCCTGTATGCTTGGTACAACAGGTTACGGTTATAACGATATCGGAAGAGAAACGCTTGAAAAAGTTTATGCAGATATTTTCCATACCGAGGATGCGCTTGTAAGGGCCCAAATTACATGCGGAACACATGCGCTGGCACTTGCTTTAATGAGCAATTTACGTCCCGGTGACGAGCTTTTAAGCCCTGTAGGAAAGCCTTACGATACACTTGAAGAAGTTATCGGTATAAGAGACAGCAAAGGTTCCTTAAAAGAATATGGTGTGTCTTATCGTCAGGTAGATCTTCTTGCTGACGGAACCTTCGATTTTGAAAACATAAAAAAAGCTATTAACGAAAAGACAAAACTTGTCACAATACAGCGTTCAAAAGGTTATCAGACAAGACCGACATTTTCTGTTAAGCAGATAGGCGAACTTATTGCTTTCGTTAAAAGCATCAAGCCTGAAGTTATCTGTATGGTAGATAACTGCTACGGTGAATTTACCGAAGAAATCGAACCGAGCGATGTTGGTGCAGATATGATTGTCGGTTCTTTAATTAAAAACCCCGGTGGCGGACTTGCACCTCTTGGCGGATATATCTGCGGTAAGAAAGAATGTGTTGAAAATGCGGCATACAGACTTACTTCTCCGGGATTAGGCAAAGAAGTAGGTGCATCGTTAACAATTTTACGAGATTTTTATCAGGGCTTATTCCTTGCACCCACAGTAGTTGCAAGTGCTCTTAAAGGAGCTATATTTGCTGCTAATGTATACGAAAAACTCGGTTTTGACGTTATTCCCAACTCAACAGAAGACCGTCACGACATCATCCAGGCCGTTACATTCCACGACAAAGATAAAATGATTTCCTTCTGCCAGGGCATTCAGGCCGCATCTCCCGTAGATTCCTTCGTAAAACCCGAACCCTGGGCAATGCCCGGCTACGATTCAGACGTAATCATGGCCGCAGGTGCATTCATTTCCGGTTCCTCTATCGAACTTTCGGCCGACGGTCCCGTAAAAGAACCCTACAGCGTCTATTTCCAGGGTGGTTTAACTTTCCCTCATGTTAAACTTGGAATTATAAAATCCCTTCAGACCTTATACGAGAGAAATCTGGTTGAATTATAGTATGTTTGAATTAGAAAGGTTCTTTTGGCTCAATTAGTATATTAATGAGCTGTGCCACATGATGCACGAGCGGGTAATTTTTGTCGCCGGTGCTTAATGAGACGAGCACAATTGTGCGAAGTCGAATTTAGCATCCGCTGCGTACAAAAGATTAGCGAGAGCGTGCCCGCGGTGTATTATGTGGTCACAGCTCATATTTTTTTGAAAAAAAGCCAAAAGAACCGTCCCTCTGGTTCAAAATGTGGTATAATAGTAAACTGTATTATTATGTGAATAAGAAATTGGAGAATTACTTTGGCTAACAATGCTTTCGGTATCGATTTGGGTACCAGTAAAATCTGTATTTATAATCATGAAAAAAAGCGCGTTTTCGTAGAACGCAACATGATTGCAATTGAAAATAAAAAGAATGTAATTGCTTACGGCGATTCAGCATATGAAATGTTTGAAAAAGCTCCCGATAATATTGTGGTATCAATGCCTCTTAATAATGGCGTAATTTCGGATATCAATAATATGCAGGACCTTTTGAGACTTTTTATTTCGGAAATTACAAAAGGTAATTACAAGAATTCCGATTATGTGATTTCAATTCCTCATGATGTTACCGATGTTGAAAGAAGAGCTTTCGGTGAACTTATTGAAGATTCTTCCATGAAGGCCAGAAGCGTATCCGTTGTTGAAAAGTCAATCGCCTGCGGTATTGGTCTTAATATTGATGTTAAGAGTTCTCAGGGCGTTATGATTGTTGATGTCGGATATAATACAACCGAAATATCTA
>JAEEOJ010000041.1 GCA_016284175.1 Lachnospiraceae bacterium
TTATGTCATTTGAGCAGTATGCAATCTTATCTATTACAACATCGTAATGTGTGCCGGATAATGCTTCTTTTACGCTCTGTTCATTTGTTCTCTCGAACTTAATTCTTTTAACCGTATCTCCGAATTCATCCGAAGCAAGACCTCTGGTTGCAATGGTAACTTCATGACCTTTTATGAGCAGTTCTTTTACCATATGTATTCCAAAAAATCTTGTTCCGCCTATAACTAATATTTTCATTTTCTCACTCTATACTTTTTTTAATTCAATCAGTACCCAGTCGTCTGACAGTAATTCGTATTCGTTGTTACAGCTTGGACAGAATTTGTTTTTCATTGCATTAAAACTCGTACCGCATGTGGGGCACTGAATTCGCGTCATTGAAAAGTTTAAGTCAACCGGTATGTCGGTTCTTCTTTTAAAAGTTGCGCTGTAAACAGGATGTGTATAAGAAACCTTGTTATCTTTGACGGAGAGAACATCAAAATACGATTTAATCTCAACGGTTACAAATCCATCCTCTTCTCTAAAGCCTTTAAGGCCAAGTATTCCCGCATAGTTTAAGTCGATAATATCCTTAAATTCTTCGGGAAGTTTTTCACCCTGATAGCTTAAAAGTTCGCTTTCATCCTTTGAATAAACCGCCTTCTTAATTAGGGAAATCGCCTTGTTCTTAAAATATTCAAAAGAAAACTCGGGAGTGATTTTTTTCATCCTTGCTTCAAAACGTTCTCTGGATGCTGCGGTTCCCATTCTTTGCAAATCAACGATTGCCCTGGCAATCTTAAAAAGCAAATGCATAAACAGGAATAAAAAGAATCCGTACATTGCTCCTAAAATACAAAAGAAGATCGGACCGTTCCGGGAAATCTCTTTTATGGTATTCGCAAATATTGGATCATTCTTAAAAAGAGAGGCAAATATAGCCAAGCCGATTGCACAAATAACAGAACATATAGGCCAGCCGATAAATACCTGCTTTTTGGTCATTTGAAGCTGGTCGAAGAAATAGAAACTTGTAATCTTGGGGAATAAATCGTCCATTTTATACTGTGTGCCGCAGTAAGGACAGCCGTTTTGAAGATCGGCTATAGTCTGGTCTGCACCGCAGTTTGGACAGATGTGTATTTCATTATCGGGATGTGAGCCTGAGACAATGTCGGTCACCGTTCCGTAAAAGACATATCTTAAAGTATCTTTGTAAAGAATCTTTTCATTCTGTCTGACTCTTCTTTTAACACCGAGCACACCGAATCCGACTTTACTTGCGTAATGTTTATCTTTCCAGTTCTCGGCATCAAAAAAGGTATTGTTGACAGATGAATTTTTCGCTCTTTCATATACCTCGTAATCGAGTTCGATGTTCTTACTTTCGATTCGCTCATGCTGAAGATTAAGCGTATATGTTAAATCATTATCCGCGAAAGGAATTGTCTCGCCCTTGCCTATTGCCTTGCCTAAAGATGATGTGAATCGCAAAAGTTTCTTTTCGTATGAAGGTTTAATCGGTATTGCCTGAAAATAGTTTTTCCCCATTTTTATCCCCTTTCATTTACACAAAAAAACTATCTTAAATCCAGTTCATAGCAGAAGAAGTCCTGATTGTACATACTGCATTCGCCGACGTTCTTAAAATCAAAAGAATCATACAGGCGAAGTGCCTTCGGATTGTATCTGTTGACTATTATATGAACGCCGTTGCAGCCTCTTTTCTTTAACTCGTCGAGTAAAAACTTAACAAGAATTTTGCCGATTCCCTGCCCCTGCATATCGGGACTTACAGCAATTCTTGCAAACTCCGCTTCAGGTTCAAGTTCACTGTTCCAATAAGGAATTTTGTTTACCTCTTCGTCTTCTTCGATTGAAATTGCTCCGACTATTTTTCCATCGGTTTTTAATACATATAACGCATCTCTTGAAAGATCAAAATCTATTGTTTCGTTTGACGGATATTCATCTGTCCAGGGACACCCTTCTCTGCCCACCTGGGATTTATACAGTGAGAGTAACCCTTCTCTGTCTTCTTCTTTTGCCAATACTATCTCGTAATTCATTTTAATTTACCTCTATTATGATTCCGCATTTATTTCATCAATAACGGCAATCGGTTTAATCGTCATCTCTACCCATGTCGGGATAAAAGCGCTCTTAAAAGCGTTGCGCACGGAACGGATATTTGACCATGCGGTACAATAAAAAGGTACCTTGTCGCATTTAAGAATCTCCAGTGCAAGCCTTGATGTCAGCGCCGATGCAATTCCTTTTCTTCTGTATTCCGGAAGTACATCAATACCTATCTGCCACATCTTATCCGCATCAGATGAACATCCGGAAAGTCCGACTAATTTTCCATTATCGTATGCCCCGACACCCAGCACATCCAATTCTTTTCTGTCTTTGCAAATCGCGTTGGACCATTCCGGCAAATACAGATTTTCAAAGTCTTTTTGCGTAAGAACTTTGAGTTCGTAATCGCAGGGCAATTCTTTTAGGAGTCTTAAATCCGGCAGATAATATTCCGCCATAAAACATACTCCGTATCCCTTGGCTGCAAGCTCATTGTTTAGCCAGTACATATTGGGATTTTCGAAGCAGTGATAGAAATGAAATTTGTTAATGTATGTATCAATTATGTCTCTTAATTCTTCGTTAACCGACACAACAATATTGTTGCCGTAGGATATGCAGTTACAGCCAATCGGAAGCTTGTAATAATTCTTGGCATGTTCCCCGAGTTTAAACGGAACAATTACATTTTTATCGCTTAAAAAATCTTCTACTCTGCATCCTAAATCTTCGGCGGACTGTTCCATCGCAATCCTAAGTAAATCCTGATTGTTCATAATAAAACCTCTTGTCATAAAGCCATCTAATCTATTTTATCATATATCTTTAAAACATCATATTTTCAAATCAATAATTGTGATTTTTTTGTGATTTCAAGTCAATTTCAGGTTGGGTGTTTATTATCAGAATTGTCAAAGGAAAAACCAGACAATTTATTGTTTTAGATAAAGGAGTGATATATATGGAAACCTATACTTATGAAGAAACAATTAAAACACCCGAACCTAAAAAAACAGGAAAAGGTAAAACTGCTTTAAAGGTCGCTGCTCTGGCTCTCGGATGTTCTCTTTTAGGAGGTGCTGTAGGCGCAGGCGGAACCGCTGTGACAGGTCTTGCATTATATACCTTTTATAAGCCTGCTATAACTAGCGAAAAAGAAACTGCAATCGAAGGCGATACAACCACTGTTTATGAAGGTGTAAAAGATAATCCCGCACTTAGCGTTTCATACAAGGATACTTCCAAAGAAATGAGTGCATCGGAAGTTTATGCGCAGAACGTTAATTCTACGGTAGGAATTACTACATCCATTACAACCAATTATT
>JAEEOJ010000042.1 GCA_016284175.1 Lachnospiraceae bacterium
GGCTTTTCT
This sequence comes from Lachnospiraceae bacterium, assembly GCA_016284175.1. GTDB lineage: Bacteria > Bacillota > Clostridia > Lachnospirales > Lachnospiraceae > UBA3766. Next base: position 10 of record JAEEOJ010000042.1, read on the forward strand.
TCGGGAAGTGGGCGGCCGTTGTAAGTTTCTCAATGTATGTGCTTGGAATATTAGTTGCGCTTGCAACAGCATTTGTTGCCAATCTTTTTGACAAGAAGAAAAACAAAAACAATCTTTTAATAGAACTTCCGGAATATAAAAGACCTAACCTTCGTTCTATCAGAATATATGTATGGAACAAGGTAAAAGATTACCTTACAAAAGCCGGAACAACCATCTTTATCGCATCCATTATAGTCTGGTTTGCACTTAATGTAGGTCCTAAAGGCTTTGTACTTGAGCCGGTTGATTCCTTTGCGGCTATAGCAGCCAAAGTCATTGCACCCGTTCTTAAGCCCTGCGGACTTAATATGTGGGAAGTAGTGGTGGCGCTTTTTGCAGGTGTTTCCGCAAAAGAAGTGGTTGTTACAAGTTTTACGGTTCTTTTCTCAAATGCCGTTAACGGTGCGAGTCTTTACGACAGTATAAAGAGCGTTTATCCTTCATTTTCAGCAGCCAATGCGCTTGCCCTGATGGTATTCTGCCTTCTTTACACACCCTGCCTTGCAACCATCGCCACAATAAAGAAGGAGAGTGAGTCAATTAAATTTACTTTGCTCTCGATGGTTTTCCAGATTGCTGTTGCTTTTGCTATGAGTGCGCTGGTTTTCAATATAGCAAGACTTTTTGTCGGATAAAAATTTGTGCTATTTGCTGTTATTTAGGCAAATAAATAACAATTTATGTGCATATTGGATATATGTTTTCGGCTTATAAAAAATTTCTTGAAAAAGATATTTTTTTCAAGTAAAATATTAGTGCTTGATAAAATTTGACAATTATTTATCAATTGTCAATTGAATAATAAATTAATCTAGGAGGATTAAAAAATGGCAGTAAAAGTTGCAATTAATGGTTTTGGCCGTATCGGTCGTCTTGCATTCAGACAGATGTTTGGTGCAGAAGGATATGAAATTGTTGCTATCAACGATTTAACAAAGCCTTCAATGCTTGCTCATCTTCTTAAGTATGACACAGCTCAGGGTGGATACGCAGGAGTATTCGGTGAGAACAAGCACACAGTAGAGTCAGATGACGAAGCTAACACAATCACAGTAGACGGAAAGACACTTAAGATTTACAAAGAGCCCGATGCTAACAATTGTCCTTGGGGCGATCTTGGCGTAGACGTTGTTCTTGAGTGCTCAGGTTTCTATACATCAAAGGAAAAAGCACAGGCACACATCAATGCCGGTGCAAAGAAGGTTGTTATTTCTGCTCCTGCAGGAAATGATCTTCCTACAATCGTTTACAATGTAAACCACACAACACTTACAAAAGAAGACACAATCATTTCAGCAGCTTCTTGTACAACAAACTGCTTAGCACCTATGACAAAGGCTCTTAATGATTACGCTCCCATCCAGTCCGGTATCATGACAACAGTTCATGCTTACACAGGTGATCAGATGATCCTTGACGGACCTCAGAGAAAGGGTGACCTTCAGAGAGCAAGAGCAGGCGCTGCTAACATCGTTCCTAACTCAACAGGCGCTGCAAAGGCTATCGGTCTTGTTATTCCCGAACTTAACGGCAAGCTCATCGGTGCTGCTCAGAGAGTTCCTACCTTCACAGGTTCTACAACAATTCTTCACGCAGTAGTTAAGAAAGATGATGTTACTGTTGACGGTATCAACGCTGCTATGAAGGCTGCAACAAACGAATCCTTCGGTTACACAACAGAGAAGCTTGTTTCTTCTGATATCGTTGGTATGAAGTTTGGTTCACTCTTCGATGCTAACCAGACAATGGTTTCAAAGATGGATGACGGCAACTTCCTTGTACAGGTTGTTTCATGGTATGACAACGAGAACTCATACACATCACAGATGGTTAGAACAATCAAGTACTTCGCTGAATTATAATTCTTCTAATTATACTTATAAAAGCCCGGCTTTCGAGTCGGGCTTTTTTTCTTTTAAAATGTTTGATTTTATGATATAATTCTTTTTGCAATTCAGAATAAATAACTATACTGGATGAGGGTATTTTTTTATGAGCAAAAGAATTAATGTAGCTCTGATTGTGGGGGACATCAGAGACGTTTACAGCAACAGCGTAACCAAGGGGGCTATGCGCGCTGCACACGAATCGGACTGTAATCTTTTAATAGTTCCGGGCCGTTATTTCCAGGCCAGAAAGGAACTTCTTTTCGAAGAGTACGAATATCAGTATCAGACTCTTTTTACCTACTTTAAAGAAAAAAATGTTGATATTATTATCGCCTGCACAAGTGTGGTCGGTATTGTTTCGGGTTCCATGTCGAGAAACTCTTTAAACGAGTTCTTAAAAAACATGGGAGATATTCCTGTTATTACCGTATCGGGCGATTCAAACAAGCTTCCGAATATCTGCTATGACAACAAAGCCGGTATCAAGGAAGGTATGGAAATCATGATTACAAAGCAGAAATGCTCGAAGATCGCAATGGTTGCCGGACCCAAAGAAAACCTTGATTCAATCGAAAGAGTTGAAGCATACAAGGAAGCACTGATAGAGCACGGACGTCCCGTAGAGGACCGTCTTATCATTCACTGTGACTTCACCGAAAAATGTATGTTTGACGTTATCAATCTTTTTAAGAGTGTGCGCGGCATAGACGGTGTTGTATTTGCCAACGACAGAATGGCTATAGGCGGATATGAAGCCATGAAAGAACTGGGATTAAGAGTCGGCAGAGACGTTTCTTTTATGGGGTTTGACAATATCGAAAAAGATATTAACCTCGATCCGCCTCTTGCATCGGTAGTTGCTGATGCAGAGAATATCGGCTATGAAGCCGTTAATATGGCTTTGGATTATCTGACATTCGAAGATGATGAAGACAGAATTATTCCGACTCACTTCGTTATGAGAGATTCAATTTATCTTGGAAGCGGAGATGTTGTAAATCTTCAGCCTCATCAGTTTAAGATTACTCCGACCACGGATTTTGATACTTTTGCGAAGCAGACGTTTTTGTTTATTTACAATCCGACGATTAATAATGCCAACAGGGATAATATATACAGAGCATATCTTTACTTTATTCTTGAAATCGAGAAGCTTTACAGAGGTGAGAGAATTACCAAAGATCTGCTTACTTCTCTGGCTACATATTTCAACAGACTGTTCGATACAGATGAAAGAAGCGAGATTGATATCGGTAAATTTACCATCCTCATGGAAATGGTCAAAGAATGTATCATGGATGATACTACATCCAAGATTAAGAGAAATATTATCGTAAATATTTCCGCATATGTTTACAGAAGACTTGCATCCATTCTTTCTTTAAGAGAGAGTAACGAGAATTACAAATTAAAAAAGATACAGCATGAGATTTACAGAATATCTGCTGATATGATCGGTTTTGATGCGGTTTCAGAAAAGAACTACGCATCGATTATCTCCAATTTCCAAAAAATAGGTATCAATCACAGTTTCCTTTATCTTTTTAAGGAACCCATAAAGCACGGATTTGAAGATAAGTTCACACCCGATGAATTTGTATACTTAAAAGCAATGCAGATTAACGACAGAGTATTTTCGCTTTCAGACAGAGAGCAGATGATACCTGTTTCAGAAATGTTTGATTTTGCTTTTTCAAAGATGGAATTATGCGGACACCTTGTAATGCTGAATCTGTACGTCAGAGATGTTATTTACGGTGTGCTTGTATGCGATATTCCTTACAACATTTTCTCGTATTATGAGAGTTTGATTTATCAGGTTTCGTGTGCTATCAGAATTCTTCACCTTCTGATGTTTACCGAGGAAACAAGTAATCAGCTCAAGGAATCACTGGAAATCATTACAAAGAATAATTTAAGACTCGACGAACTTGCAAAGCAGGACGAACTGACCGGTATTTATAACAGAAGAGGCTTTTATATTGAGTCCGACAACCTCCTAAAAGAAGCATCTTCCAGAAAGAAATACATTATGGTCGGATTTGCCGACACCGACAATCTTAAGACCATCAACGATACCTACGGTCATGATGAAGGTGACGAGGCAATCATTTCGAGCTCGAATATTCTTTCGGGAACACTGGGTGATAGAGGAATCATTGCACGTATGGGCGGTGATGAATTCGCATTCGTGTTTACCACGGACGACAGAGAAGAAGAGAGACAGTTCTTTGATGATTTTGAAGACAATGTCAGAAAATATAACGAGGAATCCGGCAAGGATTACAGACTGTCTATTTCGCTCGGAATGTATGTATATGAGTACAATGACAGCATTAACTTAAAAGAACTTCTCGAATCGGCCGACAAAGAAATGTATCATATCAAGAAAAAACGCCGTCAGAAAGAGGAAAATTCGTGATTCCTTAATAAAAAATAAGAAAGGAATGAGCGAAGAAAATATTGATATAAACCGTCTGATTTGGTATAATAATACCGCTTGTGAAAAAAATCGCAAGCGGTATTGTTTAGTTTATATT
>JAEEOJ010000043.1 GCA_016284175.1 Lachnospiraceae bacterium
TTATGAATATTATGAGAAATACAAAGTTCGTCGTTACGGATTCCACGGAACCAGCCATGATTTCGTATCTGCAAGAGCTGCAGAGATCCTCGGCAAGACAAGAGAAGATTTAAAGATTATCGTTTGCCACTTAGGAAACGGTGCAAGTATTTCTGCAGTTGACCACGGCAAGTGCGTAGACACATCCATGGGCCTTACACCTCTTGAAGGTCTTATCATGGGTACAAGATGTGGCGATATCGATCCCGCCATCATCGAGTTCATCTCAAAGAAAGAAAATCTTTCCATTTCCGAAATCAACACCATCATGAACAAGAAGTCCGGTGTTGAAGGAATGTCAGGTGTATCTTCAGACTTCAGAGACTTATCCGCAGCAATGGATGCAGGCAATGCACGTGCAAAGATGGCTCTTGAAACATACACATACAGAGTTGCAAAGTACATCGGTGCTTACGCAGCAGCAATGAACGGCGTTGACGTTATCGCATTTACAGCAGGTATCGGTGAGAACGACGGTAGAGTTCGTTCCATGACCGGCAAGTACCTCGGCTACCTCGGAGCAAGCATTGATGAGTCCAAGAACAATGTTCACGGTGACGAAGCAATCATCTCCAATGAAGGCGACAAAGTAACCGTTATGGTAGTTCCTACAAACGAAGAATTGGCTATTGCAAGACAGACAGCAAGTTTGGTAAAATAGGAAAGTCGTCACAATCATAAAAGAAAAGTGCCGCGCTCCAGGTGAGCCCGGCACTATACATGCAGACGTATCGAAGCGGTCATAACGGGGCGCACTCGAAATGCGTTTGACCTCCGGGTCACGAGGGTTCGAATCCCTCCGTCTGCGCGCAAAAAAGGAATGCAACGGCATTCCTTTTTTTGTGCGCGCTAGACGGAGGGGTTCGAACGCAAGGCAAACTGCGAAGCAGTTTAGAAAGCTCCGGTGGAGCTTTCGTGCCGTAGCCGGCCTGAAAGGCGGCCGAGCCGCCGGTGGGAATCCCTCCGTCTGCCCCGGCAAGCCAAGGGATTCGAACGCAAGACAAACTGCGAGAGCCAGGACTACGCGCATAAAGCAAGAGAAGCCCCAAACGCGCGTAAAGTTAAGCCGGCGAAAGCCAGGACTACGAGCATAAAGCAAGAGAAGCCCCAAACGCGCGTAAAGTAAAGCCGGCAGAAGCCGAAGACTACGCGCGCAAAACAAGAGAAGCCCCAAACGCGCGTAAAGTAAAGCCGGCAGAAGCCGAAGACTACGCGCGCAAAGCAAGAGAAGCCCCAAACGCGCGTAAAGTAAAGCCGGCGAAAGCCGAAGACTACGCGCCCAAAGCAAGAAAAGCCCCAAACGCGCGTAAGAGTGCTTTATTTCACAAAAAATGATAAGAAAAACCAAGAAAATGATAAGATTTATTATAGTGGCTGTGTTATAGTGAACCATAGAAGAGCCGATATATGATATAGATACTGAAAATGGAGGATATTTTATGAGGTACTATGTGAATTGTAATGTTGATGTATCAGGGGATGGATCGCAGAGTGCTCCTTTTATGACGATTTCGGAAGCAGCCGAAATAGCGATGCCGGGGGATGAAGTAATTGTTGCCGACGGAATTTACCGAGAGCATGTCAATCCGAAGAATGCCGGAAGAGATTACGCAAGAATTACGTATCGTGCACAGAACAGGTTAAAGGCGATAATTACCGGCGCAGACCGTGTCAATGACTGGGAAGAAGTTGAACCGCATGTCTGGAAAACCGTTTATGACAATTCTTATTTCGGCAAATACAATCCGTTTACCACTCTAGTATCCGGCGACTGGTTTGATGCCAATTTCACGGCCCATACGGGAGATGTCTTTTTAAACGGCAAATCAATGTACGAAGTCACAAAGTACGAGGATGTTGTAAATCCCAAGGAAAACTTATCTTCATGGGACAAGGATTTTACCGTTTATACGTGGTTTACCAAGCAGGAAGACGATAAGACGGTTATTTTTGCTAACTTTCAGGAGATTGATCCGAGATATGCCGTTACGGAAATTACCGTCAGACAGAATTGTTTTTACCCCATAAAAGAGGGCATCGGTTATATCACACTCGACGGTTTTACAGTTTGTAAGGCCGCTACGCAGTGGGCTCCTCCCACGGCATATCAGGACGGTATGATCGGTCCTCACTGGTCAAAGGGATGGATCATAGAGAACTGCGATATATTTGAGTCGAAGTGCTCGGGTATTTCGCTTGGTAAATACCTCCAGCGCAACAACGATAACAAGTGGCTTAAATGGAAATATAAAGACGGTACCCAGACCGAGCGTGACTGCATCTGCCAGGCTCAGATTGAGGGCTGGAATAAAGACAGAATCGGTTCCCACATAATAAGAAACAACAATATTCATGATTGCGGACAGACCGGTATCGTCGGACATCTCGGCGGTGTATTCTCGATCATTGAGAACAATCACATTCACAACATAAACAACAAGCAGAACCTTGCGGGCGCGGAAATAGGCGGAATCAAGATGCATGCGGCCATCGATGTTATTATCCGCAAAAATCATTTCCATCACTGCACCAGAGGCCTCTGGCTTGACTGGCAGGCACAGGGAACCAGAGTTACACAGAATCTTTTCCACGACAATGCACTGCCTTATGATTATCTTTTACGAAAAGAAAATCTTGCAAACCTCGGACTCGGTGAAGATATTTTCATCGAAGTAAGTCACGGACCGACATTGATTGACAACAACATTCTTTTATCAGACAGAGCATGTAAACTGCCGACACAGGGCGTTGCATTCGTGCACAATCTGATTGCAGGCTCATTAACAGCTGTCGGAAGAGGTGTGGATAACGGCGCCAAGACCATGAAATCACCGAGATATACACCTTATCACGTGCCTCACAGAACAGAGATTGCGGGATTTATGACCATTCTTCACGGCGACATGCGTTTTTACAATAACGTTTTCGTCCAGAGAAAGATACGTGAGCAGATGTTAGAAATCTGCAAAGGCTTTGAAAATGATGAGTGGGACGACGGAAATATGGAAGTCGGAACCATTCCTTACAACGATTATCAGACCGAAGAGGAATGGAAAGCAATGTTCGAAGGCTATTGCGGAATGGGTTCGGAATTAAGCGACAGATATTATCTGCCTCTGCCCGTATGGACCGGCGGAAATGCTTATTTTAACGGCGCGAAGCCCTGCAATAAGGAAAAGGATGCCTTCGTAGATAACGAGCATGACGTCAAAATCAACCTTAAAATCGACGGCGACAGATGGGAGATTGAAAGCGATTTGTTTGATTATCTTCCCAAAACCTGCGATTTGATTTCCACCAAGACACTTGGAATGGCATTCGAGCCCGAGCAAAAGTATGAAAATCCCGACGGAAGCGACATTTACTTTGATATGGATTTCTTCGGGAACAGACGTGAACTTAAGGTGATTGCAGGTCCGTTTACGGATTAAAAACAGCGTAATAACAGGAATTAAAATCATAAAAGAAGGATACCTGAAAATCAGGTATCCTTTTTGCAATCATAATTCTTTACACACAAGAATACGAGTTGTATAATATTAAGGTGCGACTTTTCTCACCGAAATAATGATTCTGCGAGTTTTCGCCACAGGAGAAATTTATGGAAAAAGGGAAAAACGACAAAAATAAAGTATGGCTGGGATTCAGCATATTCCTGATTATTGTTGCAATTTTAAGTGCAAGTTTCCTTGTGCTTCGCTATGTCAGCAGAGTAACTGCCAACAAGAGAAATCAGGAACTCAGAGATATTGTAAATGACGGTGCGGACACTTCAAACCCCGTAATTATAGATACTTCTCAGATTAGCGTCATCACACCCAAGGAGAGCGGAGAAGAAGTCGAAGAAACGGCAGAGCCCGTAAAAGACTGGTCCGAATGCACTATGGAGGAAAAGAAGGAAAGATACCTTCAGACCTACGGAATCATAGTGCCTGACAAGACTCTTGACTTTGACAACTTAAAAGAAACCGTAAATAAAGATATTTATGCGTGGATTTACATTCCCAATCTTGATGTGGACGATCCGATAGTTCAGCACCCTGATGACGATGCGTATTATCTTAACCACAATCTTGACGGAACGGCGGGATATCCCGGCGGTATTTATACCGAACCGACCTACAACAATACTGATTTTATGGACAGAATGACTGTTGTGTACGGTCACAACATGAGAGACGACAAGAGATTTTCGTCGCTTCACAGACTCGAGGATCCGGCTGTTTTTGAGGAAGTTCAGTATGTGTTCATTTATATGCCGGACGACATTCTGGTATATAAAATTGTTGCGGCTTATGAAGGCAGCAACCTTCACATTCTTGCCACCCATATCTGGGATGACGAGACCTGGGTTGATTATTTAAACGGCGTTGTGGCTTTTGACGGACCCAGAGACAATACCAGGGGATATGATTTTACTCCCGAAACAAAAATGCTTACTTTATCGACTTGTATAAAAAACGTTCCTTCAAACAGATATCTGGTTCAGGGAGTTTTACTGGATGAGTGCAGATAAAAAGAAAAGAAAACCGAATATTAAAAGAATCGTAATTGCCGTTCTGCTGTTACTTGCCGTAATAGCGGGCGGCTTAATTATTTCTTTTTTCGTTTTCAGAGGGCACGGAAAGAAAGAGCTTTACGCTGAAAATAAAAGAGAAATAAAGATTAACGAAATTATTCCCGAGGAAGACATCGAGGATGACGGATCGATTAATTACAAGGGTGGAAAATACGTTTTCAATCCCGATGTAATGACATTTCTTTTCATGGGAATCGACCACAGGGATGACCTTGTGGATGAAGAGGAAGTGACGGATTATCAGAAGGGCGGACAGGCGGATGCCCTGATTTTGATGGTTGTCAATCATAAAACAAAAAAGGTCAACCTCATAAATGTAAACAGAAATGCCATGGCGGAGATGGAAGTTTACAACAAAGACGGAGAGCTCATTGATACCGAAGTTAAACAAATCTGCCTTGCTCACGGCTACGGAACCGGTCATGAAGACAGCTGCGAAAGACAGGTCGAAGCGGTTTCTGAACTTTTCAATTTCTTACAGATAAACGGTTATTATTCGCTCGAGCTTAACGGTGTAGCCGAACTTAATGATTTTATGGGCGGAGTGGAAGTCGAGGTACTGGAAAACATTCCGAAAGGTTCCAAAGAACTTAAGAACAGCCAGGGAAAAATTATTACGTTAAAGGGCGACGATGCAAGAATATATGTCCAGTACAGGGATGTTAAGAGTTTCAATTCCGTTGAATCCAGAATGGCCAGGCAGAAGCAGTATATCAGCGCCATGTTTGCAAAGATTCTGGATAAGACCAAAGAAGATGCCACATTCCCCGTAAAACTTCTGGATGTTTTAAGCGAATATACGGTAACAAATCTGGATTCATCAAGAATTTCATACCTTGCAACCACTTGCGTAAATTATGAGTTTGATACGGAAAACATCTATACGCTTTCCGGCGAAACTGTGGAGAACGAAGAGGGTTATGAGGAATTCTATGTCGATGAAGAATCGTTAAAGGACTTGATTTTTGAACTGTTTTATGAAAAAATCGAGTAGGATTATTTGATTTTTTATATAGTAAAACTTCCTTAAATTTGGGCAGAAGGACCAAAGAGGATGTTAGCGCCTGGCCCGAAAGGGTGACGAGGGTTGGCAGTTATCGAAAGACTCGGCGGATGCTGTCACGGCGTATTCATTTACATGAATTAGTGCGTCGTCAGAGAGAAAAGAAAAAACGGAATCAACACCGTAACAGAGGTTCTCTTATCACTGTAATAAATTCCAAATATTCAGCAGATAAGGAGATTTTTATATGAGAGTAGTAATTCAGGATAATTATGATAAGATGTGCAAGTGGGCTGCAGAGTATATCAAAGCCAAAATCAATGCACACAAGGAAGACAGACCTTTTGTTCTCGGACTTCCCACAGGTTCTTCACCCATCGGTGTTTACAAAGAGCTTGTAAGAATGAACAAGGCAGGCGAAGTATCTTTTGCTAATGTTGTTACATTCAATATGGACGAGTATCTCGGCCTTCCTAAGGATCATGACCAGAGCTACTGGTATTTCATGCACGACAATCTTTTCAATCACCTTGTTGACATGAAGCCTGAAAACATCAACATTCTTAACGGTATGACAGACAATCCCGAAGAAGAGTGTGCAAATTATGAAAAGAAGATTGCATCTTACGGCGGAATCGATTTATTTATGGGTGGTATCGGTGTAGACGGACATCTTGCATTTAACGAACCCTACACATCACTCGCATCACGTACCGGTGTAAGAGATCTTACAACAGATACACGTATCGTTAACTCCAGATTCTTCGGAAACGATCCCGAAAAAGTACCCGCACAGGCACTTTCAGTTGGTATCGGAACCGTTACCGATTCAAAAGAAGTTCTCGTACTTATCTCAGGTCACAACAAAGCCAGAGCACTTGCAGCAACAGTTGAAGGCAGCGTAAGCCAGAAATGGACATGCTCAGCACTTCAGATGCACAATGGTGCTATCATCGCGTGTGACGAAGAAGCTTGCGGCGAACTTACAGTTGACACATACAAATATTTCCTCGATATCGAGAAGAAAGAGAGACTGTAATTCTAAAGTAAATTAAATAGATAAAAAGGCAGTTTCGACTGCCTTTTTTATTGAAAAAAAGCCCTAAAAGAGATACAATATTCTATGTATGTATTTGCTATGGGGTGCAGTATGAACATAGAAGACAGAAACAAGATTCAGGATAGATTTCAATACATTCTCAATATGAGACCTGTGCTTAACAAACAGGCTCTGTTCTCGGATACTACGCAGGACTATGTCACTCCTGCGGAGCCCCGCTTTAAAGAAAAAGTTACAGTCAGATTCAGGACTGCGAAAAATAATGTGGATGCCGTATTTCTTATTTCAGGCAGCAAATCGGTTGAGATGGTCAAAACCGAAGTTGACGCACTGTTTGATTACTATTCGTGTGTCATCACAATGGATGAAAAGATATTCGGATACTGCTTTCAGATCATAGCCGGTAAGGTTATGTGTTATTTTAATTCGCGCGGAATTTCCAAAGACGTTCAGGAATACTACAACTTCCGTCTTATCGCAGGATTCAGGACGCCCACATGGGCCAAGGGCGCCGTTATGTACCAGATTTTCGTGGACAGATTTTATAACGGCGATAAATCAAACGACGTTCTTACCAACGAGTACACATATCTCGACGGTTATTCCGAACAGGTTACCGAGTGGGAAAAATATCCCGCACAGATGGGCGTTCGTGAATTTTATGGTGGTGACTTACAGGGCGTACTCGACAAAATGGACTATCTCGAGGATCTCGGTATCGACGTTATTTACTTCAATCCTCTTTTCGTATCGCCCTCAAACCACAAATACGACATTCAGGACTACGATTACATCGATCCCCATATCGGCAAAATCGTTGATGACGAAGGCGAGCTCTTAAAAGACGGTCAGAAAGAAAACCGTTTCGCCACCAGATATATCAATCGTGTTACAAATAAAAAGAACCTCGAAGCAAGCAACGAACTTTTTGCCAAGGTCGTAAAAGAAGCACACAAGAGAGGTATTAAAGTTATCCTTGACGGTGTATTCAACCACTGCGGTTCGTTCAACAAATGGCTCGACAGGGAAAGAATATACGAAGAGCAGGAAGGCTACGAAAAGGGCGCATTCATATCCGAAGACAGCCCTTACAAGGATTATTTCAGATTCCACAAAGATGACTGCTGGCCTTACAATCCGAGCTATGACGGATGGTGGGGACATGATACACTGCCTAAGTTAAATTATGAAGGCAGCAGAGAACTGACCGATTATATCATGAAGGTCGGCCGCAAATGGGTTTCCGCTCCGTACAATGCTGACGGCTGGAGACTGGACGTGGCAGCAGACTTAGGACATTCACCCGAGTTCAACCACAGATTCTGGAAAGAATTCAGAAAATCTGTTAAGCTTGCAAATCCCAATGCGGTTATTATCGCAGAGCATTACGGATATTCGAGAGAATGGCTGCAGGGCGACGAATGGGACAGCGTCATGAACTATGATGCTTTTATGGAGCCCGTTACCTGGTTTTTAACCGGCATGCAGAAACATTCCGACGACTACAGAGAAGATTTGCTCGGAAACGCAGAGAGTTTCTGGGGTGCAATGACACATCACGGTACCAATTTTACGAACTCATCTCTTCAGGTTTCAATGAATGAATTAAGTAACCACGATCATTCAAGATTTTTAACCAGAACAAATAAAAAGGTCGGAAGACTTCACACACTCGGCTCAAAAGCAGCCGAAGAAGGCGTTAACAAAGCCGTATTCAGAGAAGCCGTTGTAATGCAGATGACATGGCCCGGAGCTCCGACGATTTACTACGGAGACGAAGCCGGAGTCTGCGGATTCACCGATCCCGACAACAGAAGAACATATCCGTGGGGACACGAAGACAGAGAGCTCATCGAGTTCCACAAGCAGATGATAAGAGTCCATAAGCTCAATACGGTTCTTTTAACAGGTTCACTCATGAACCTCGGCGAAGACTACAACTACGTTGCTTACGGAAGATTCGACAAAGAAGAGCAGATAGTCGTTGTCGTTAACAACAATGACCACGAAATCGAAAAAGAAGTTCAGACATGGCGAATCGGCGTTCCGAAAAATGCTTCAATGCAGAGAATCGCCTTCACCGACCAAAACGGATTTTCGTTTAATACTGTAACCATCAAAGCGGAAGACGGAAAGATTAAAGTTAAACTTCCCGCAGAATCCGCGTGTGTATTTAAAGCAATCTTTACCGAGAACGGTTTAAAGAGAACACCTGTCAGCGATGAAAACATGGTTGACAAGGTATATCCTGAAACAGTTAAGGAAGCCGATGCAGCTAAGAGCAAAGCTGAAGATAAGGCTGAAAGCAAGGCTAAGAAAGCCGATGCGGCAGAGCTCGTAAAGGAAGAGAAGCCTGAAAAGAAGAGCGTTGAAAAGGCCGAAGAGGCAAAAGCAGAAGGCACAAAGAAGGAAAATGCCAAGGCTGAAGCTGCAAAGGAAGGTGCTAAAGCTGAAAGTAAAGCTGAGGGTTCAAAGTCAGACTCTAAAGCCGATGCTAAACAGGAAAGCACAAAGGCAGAAGCAAAATCCGAAGGCAAGGCAGATGCCAAGCAGGATAATGCCAAAGCAGAAGCAAAATCTGAGGGCAAAGCTGATGCCAAGGACAGCGCTAAAGCAGAAGGCAAAGCTGATGCCAAGGACAGCGCTAAAGCAGAAGGCAAAGCCGATGACAAGAAAGAAGCTAAGGATGCGGCTAAAGATAAGTCTGAAAAGAAATCCGATGATTCAAAGGATAAGGCTGCAGCCAAGGATGCTGTAAAAGCAGAGCCTGACGCAAAGAAAGAAAAAGCTTCCGAGAATAAGGAAAAAGCCGCAAAGGCAGAGCCGGAAGAAAAGCAACCCAAGAAATCCGCATGGGAAGTTGCCGAGGAAGTTTTAGGCAAACCCGAGGACAACAAGAAGAGCTGGTTCCCGTTCTTCAAGTAGTATTTAGGAGTAAGAATGATTACAAAACAGGTTATCAAAACCAGTATTGATGAATTAAAAGAAATTTCCAAGACCGACTTTTTCGTAGTTGACGGACAGGGTCTTTTAATGGCAGCGACCAGCAAAGAGATTCCCAACACCGAGGCTATGGTTGAGTTTTTCTCATCAAAGGCAGACAGCCAGATAATCGGCGATGTGACTTTGTTTAAGATTAAGGACGAGGACGAACCGGTTTTCGTACTTGCAGCAAAAGGCAATCCTGCGGACACTTACGTTTACGGAAAGATCTGTACCAACGAACTGACGCATCTTTTGGTTGCTTACAGAGAGCAGTTTGACACCACGATTTATTTCCAGAATCTTTTACTGGACAATCTTTTATCAGTTGATATTTACAACCGCGCAAGGAAACTCGGTATCTCGCACAATGCTAAAAGAATTGTGTATGTGGTTGAAGTTTCCAGAGAAAAATCTCCCGAAGCAATGCAGGCCTTAAAGAGTGCATTTGCCGAGGAAGGCGATTTTACGGTCAGTGTTGATGATAAAAACATCATTCTTATTCACACACTCGGTGAGGACGAAGACCTCGACAATATCGAAGATATGGCGAAGTGCGTGGAAGAGATTTTAAATACCGAAGTCATGATAAAAACCAGAGTGGCTTACGGAGCAGTGGTTGAAGATTTACGTCTTTTATCACAGTCATACAAAGAAGCAAAAATGGCACTCGATGTCGGAGCAATCTTTTATTCCGAAAAGACCATTATGGCTTACAATTCACTCGGAATAGGCAGACTTATTTATCAGCTTCCGGTTAATCTCTGCAAGATATTTGTGGATGAAGTATTCGGCGACGAACTGCCTGAAGAGGTTGATGAGGAAGTTATCAGTACCGTAAATGCATTCCTTGATAACAACTTCAACGTTTCGGAAACAGCGAGAAAATTATATATCCACAGAAATACGTTAGGATACAGAATAGAAAAATTAAAACAGTCTACGGGACTTGATGTAAGGGAATTTAACGACGCATTAACCTTCAGAATTGCTCTGATGGTCGTTAATTACGTTAAGTTTGTAGAGGAAAATCAAAAGATTTAAGCGATACCTCTTAAAGACGTATTTACTCCGAGAGAAATAAGCATATCGCGAATACCCTTCAGTTCTTCGTTAGTGTAAGGCGTAAAAACTGTAGGGAAGGAAGCCTTAAAATCGTCATCCATCATATGCGCAAGCAGTGTTTCGGAAGGACGATAAGACTGAAGATAATAAGCAGAACAGCCTTTTATCCATTCGGCGATAGCGCGAAATTCTTTTTCGGAATGAAGTTCTTTCATGACAGTGGTTCTGAATTCGTATTCGATACCGGAATTCATCAGAAGATTTACGGATTCCTCGATTACGGAAAGATCCATTGATTTTAGACCGCACGCAAAAGGATAGCCTTCTTTGGAAGACTTGATATCCATGGCGATGTAGTCAACAAGGGAATTGTCGATTAGAGTTTTAAGAATATCGGGTCTGGTGCCGTTTGAATCAAGTTTTACGAGTAAATCGCGCTCCTTGATTTTCTTAATAAAATCAACGAGATCCGCGTTTACGGTAGGCTCACCGCCGGTAATTGCGACACCTTCGAGACGGTTTTTACGAGTTTCAAGAAAAGCAAAGAAATCTTCTTCGGGGATTCCGGGTTCAGAATCGGGAAAAAGAACCAGCTCTCCGTTGTGACAGAAAGGACATCTGAAATTGCAGTGACCGGTAAATACGGTACATGCAAGATGGCCCGGGAAATCAAGAAGTGTAGTTTTGCTTAATCCGTGAATTTTCATAAAAAACCTCCGGAGACATTATAGCACAGAAAAATAAAAAATTATATAAAAGGGGAATGGGAAATGGCAGATTTAAAAAAACTTATGCTGGATGAGATCAGAAAGAATACTCACATCCAGTCGTCTTACATTGATGAGACGGAAGAACTGATTGACACGGGGCTTGAAAAAAACGAGGATAACCTTAATGCGGTTGCGCTTGCGTATCTTGACGAAAAGGGATACAGAAGAATAGCCGAAAACGTGGATATCACCAAGAAGAAAATTCTTGAGTTATCCGAAGGCTATGACACTCTGATTGTTAAGAAAAACAAAGTTGTCGAGATGGATATTTTCGAAAAAGCATCTGTTGCAGAGTTAAGAGATGCTCTTGAAGTATGTCTCGTCAACACGACTTCGGAGATTCATACCAATCTTAAAAGACTCGCAGACAATCTTTATGATTACAAGGTTGAATGCGTTGATTCAATCAAGCTTGAAAAAGACAGACCGAGAAAAGGCCGTCTTGGTGAAGAAGAGTTTGAATCCTTCGAAGAAACGCTTAACAGATATGCACGTAAGGGATATGAAATCCACAAGATTTTTCCCGAACCTAAAGGAACCAAGATTATTCTTGTGTTCAGAAAAGATTTAGTACAGTAGGAGACAGGGGCTCTTTGCAGCCCTTGTCGTTTTGCGATTAATGAGATTTGATTACGACCACGAAAAGTTCATGAAGAAAGCCATGCTTCAGGCAAAAAAGGCCGCATTGATAGGCGAAGTTCCCATCGGTTGCGTTATTGTGAAGGATGGCGAGATTATCGCGCGCGGCTATAACAAGCGTAAAAAAGACAAGAACACTTTGTCCCATGCAGAGCTTACAGCCATAAATAAAGCCTGTAAAAAGACAGGCGACTGGAGACTTGAGGACTGTGTTTTGTATGTGACGCTTGAACCCTGTCAGATGTGTGCGGGTGCTATTGTACAGGCGAGAATTCCCCTGGTGGTAATAGGCTGCAAGAACGACAAAGCAGGCTGTGCGGGCTCTATACTCGATCTTTTTAACGTGGATAAGTTCAATCACAAGGTAGAGAAAATCGAGGGCGTTCTCGAGGAAGAATGTTCTCATATGCTGACCGATTTCTTTAAGGGCTTGCGCCTCAGATTAAAATCGGAAAGGGAAATCAATGAAGATTAATACCCGACTTATACTTACATTTGTTTTGTTTTTTATAGTTCCGGCTTCGCTGATGGTCGGAAGTTATCTGGTTCTGCGCCATGTTTTCGGCTTTCTGATTGTTGAGAAAGTAATAGTCAACGGCCAGACCGGCTATGCAATGTCAACGGAATCCCTGTTTTCTGCGATAATAGTTATTTTATGCGTAATTGTTTTAACAGGTATCGTACTTGGCAACTGGCTTATGTACGGATTCATCAAACCTATCAACCAGCTTAAAAAAGCTCTTCATAACATCGAAAACGGCGATTATGACACATCCTTAATCAGACCCAAGCAGGGTGAATTCGAAGGTCTTTTCAAGGATTTCGAATCCATGAGAATTAAGCTCAAGGAAAACAGAGACCGAAGAAACTTAGCGGAAAAACAGAACAAGGAACTGATTGCAAATATCACGCACGACCTTAAAACACCTATCACTTCCATCAGAGGTTATGTCGAAGGTATCATGGACGGCGTAGCGGATACCGAGGAAAAAATGGACCGCTACATCAAGACCATTTACAACAAAGCCAATGCTTTGAATGCTCTTATCAACGAGCTTACCGGTTATTCTAAAATCGACGCGCGTGAAATTACCTACAACTTCGGACGTATTTCCGTGGACGAATATTTCGGCGACTGCGCATCGGAAATGATTTTCGATTTGCAGGAACAGGGCGTAAAATTCGTTTATGATAACAGAGTCAAAAAGAGTACTGCTGTTCTTGCCGATCCTGTTCAGCTTAGTAAGGTAATCCACAATATCATTTCAAACAGCGTAAAATACAAGAGCCCCGAGCGTTCCGTTATCAGAATGCGCATAAAAGATATGGCCGAATATATACAGGTGGATGTCAGGGATAACGGTATGGGTATCCCAAAAGAAGATACCGAAAAGATTTTTGACAGATTCTTCCGTTCGGACGTTTCCCGAAACTCCGACAAGGGCGGAAACGGTATCGGACTTTCCATCGCCAAGAAAATTATCGAAGACCACGGCGGCAGAATATGGGCAACGGTTGACGGCTCAGTCGGACTGACCATTCATTTTACACTTCGTAAATACACCGACGAAATTATGGCCGATTACACCAAGGAGCCCGATCAGATTAATATCGACATAGAAAATGTCGGATATGAAGATGAAGAAGTTAAGAAAGAACTTCCTGAAGAACCCGAGGTAAAAGAAAGCGATACTTCGGAAACCGGTATGGAAGAAAAAGTTGAAAAATACAACGAAGTTATAAATATGCTCGGCGATTTTGAAGACGAGAACTAGAAACTTTAACCATTAAAACGAAAGAGACAGGGTGGGTTTATGAAATTACTGATTGTTGAAGACGAACTTGCGATTGCGGAACTTGAAAAAGACTACCTCGAAATGAACAACTATACCGTCGATGTTGCATTAAACGGAAAAGACGGTCTGAAAATGGCGCTTGAAGGCGACTACGATCTTGTAATCCTCGATCTTATGATTCCCGAAATCGACGGACAGACAGTCTGCAGGGAAATCAGAAAAGAGAAGGATATTCCCATCATTATCGTTTCCGCCAAGAAGGAAGACTGGGACAAGGTTCAGCTACTCGGTATCGGTGCAGATGACTATATGACCAAGCCTTTCTCTCCCAGTGAACTTGTTGCGAGAGTAAAAGCACATCTCGCAAGATACAGCCGTCTCGTAGGCTCCGCTCACAGAGGCGAGAGCGAGACAATTGAAGTTAACGGTCTTAAAATCGACAAGCTTGCCCGCAGAGTATTTCTTGAAGGCGAAGAGAAATCCTTCACCGGCAAAGAGTACGATCTGCTTCTTTTCCTTGCTGAAAATCCTAACAGAGTATTCGGCAAAGAAGATCTTTTCCGTGAAATCTGGAAAGCAGAGCCCGCAGGCACAGATATTGCAACCGTTACGGTTCATATAAAGAAAATCCGTGAGAAAATCGAAAAAGATTCCGGCCACCCCATCTATATTGAAACGCTTTGGGGCGTTGGTTACAGGTTCAAGATGTAATGAATGTAATATACAAAGATTCAGACATAATAATTGTTAACAAGCCCGCGGGAATTCCGGTACAGACGAAGAACATTACGCAGAAGGATCTTGAGAGCGAGATAAAGAAAATGTTATCGGCTGAAGGCAAAAAAGATCCATATCTTGCGGTTATTAACCGTCTCGATCAGCCGGTAAGCGGACTGGTGCTTTTTGCACTTAACAAAAATGCGGCGGCTAAGCTTTCGGACGACCTTACGAAAGGAAGGATAGATAAGTATTATAAGGCGGAAGTTTTGGGAGAGTTCGAGCAAAAGGAAGGCATCCTTGAGGATATGATTTACAAGGACGGAAAGACTAATATGTCTTTTAGGGTGGATGAAAAAGACCCTAGGTACAAGGATGCGAAGAAGGCTGTTCTCGAGTACAGGGAAGTGAGTCCCGGAAGTCTTGAGATAAAGCTTATCACAGGCCGGCATCATCAGATAAGGGTACAGCTTGCGAATGCCGGACACCCTCTTTTAGGAGATACTAAATACGGAACGGATGAATCGAGAGAAGAGACCGCTAAAAGAGGCATAAAAGAATTAAAGCTTCAGGCATACAAATTAGAGATCAATCATCCGAGAACGGGAGAGAGAATGGAATTTCAAATCTAAAATACATTACTGAAAGGATACTAAAATGGCAAGTGAAATCAGAGACGCAAGTCTTTATGAAAGCGGAGAAAAGAAAATAGAGTGGGTTAAGAGAAACTGTGATCTTTTAAGAACACTCGAAGGAGAATTTGAAAAGACAAAACCCTTTGCGGGCAAGAAGATAGCTCTTTCGGTACATCTTGAAGCAAAAACAGCATACCTTTGCAAGGTTTTGAAAGCCGGCGGAGCAGATATGTATGTAACGGGTTCCAATCCCTTATCCACACAGGACGATGTTGCTGCTGCGCTCGTAAAAGCAGGCATCGAAGTTCATGCATGGTATGACTGCACTGCAGAAGAGTATGAAAGACATATAAGAAGCGTACTTGAAGTCGGACCGAACATCATCATCGATGACGGCGGCGATTTAGTACATATGATGCATACGGAATTTGTGGATTTAATTCCCAACGTAATCGGCGGATGCGAAGAGACAACCACAGGTATCATCAGACTTGAAGCCATGAACAAGGCGGGCGAGCTTAAATTCCCGATGGTAAAAGTAAACAACGCCGACTGCAAGCATTTCTTTGACAACCGTTACGGTACAGGTCAGTCCGTATGGGACGGCATCAACAGAACCACAAACCTTATCGTTGCAGGCAAGATTGTGGTTGTAGCAGGCTACGGCTGGTGCGGTAAGGGTACAGCAATGAGAGCAAAAGGCCTCGGCGCAAGAGTAATCGTTACCGAAGTAGATCCCGTTAAGGCTATCGAGGCAGTAATGGACGGATTTGATGTAATGCCCATGAAGGAAGCAGCCAAGGTCGGCGATTTCTTTATCACCGTTACAGGCTGTAACAAAGTAATTGATGCAGAAGATTTTGCAGTTATCAAGGATGGCGCAATTATGTGTAACGCAGGTCATTTCGACTGCGAGATAGATATGGCATGGCTTAAGGCAAATGCCGTAGAATCAAAAGAAATGAGAAAGAACATTCAGGGATACAAGCTTCCCACAGGTCAGTGGGTATTCGTACTCGCGGAAGGCAGACTTGTTAACCTTGCGGCAGGAGACGGACATCCTGCAGAGATTATGGATATGAGCTTTGCAATCCAGGCTCTTAGTGCTAAATACCTTGTGGAGAAGAACGGACAGGTTGGCTCAATGCTTATCGACGTTCCCAGAGAAGTTGACAATGATGTGGCAACAAGGAAACTTAACTTCCTTGGAAAGTACATAGATACACTCACACCGGAGCAGGAAGCATATCTTAATTCCGGTTTATAAAAATGGCATGAAGTAAAAGGAGGAAAGAAGTGTACGGAACAGGCGGAAACTATTATTATGACGAACATGATGCTAAAAGAGATGAGTATCTGAAACGTCAGGCAAATGTAATGGGAAATAAGGTTATGCTTTTGTTTAAGCTTACAATATTAAGTATTGTAATGGCTTTGGCAAGCGTAGTTGCGATGCTCGTAATCGCTGTTTATACAGTTATGTACGGTGGATCGGAACAAATTGTTTTGTATGTGGCATGGGGTGTTGCTATTCTGGCATTTATTATTAATTTAATTTATGGAGGAGTAGTGATATCGATGAAAGAGTTTGACGGGAAATACCTCACATCCGGAATTCTCTACATTTTAGGACAGAGTTTATCTTTAGCAAAAGAAGTTCTTGGGGAAATTGAATCATTATCAATGTTAGCAAGTCTTGCTTCACTTGCAAGTTCGGTAGTTCTTTTAATTTCATTATTCTTCTTTGTTAATGCGATTAAAGATGATGTAGCATCGTTTAATTCTTATCTTTCAGGTTCCTGGGAAGGCTTCAAGAAGATGAACATTGCTATGGTAGTTATTGTAGTAATCGGAGTTGTTCTGGCTTTCATTATTCCGGCACTGGGCGGAATTGCTATATTTGTAGGATCTGTTTTAGCCCTTATTATCAGTATCTGGCAGATTGTACTTCTTTATAAAACAGGCAAATCAATGCTTGCATTTAAAGAAGGTTTTTAAAATATCATAAAATAAAAAGTCGTGCACAAAACTGTGCACGGCTTTTTTTATTTCTTTTATGAGTAATTAATTTTTCTTTTCTTCTTCCTCATCATCGCCAAGACTGTCTTTTGCTTTAACAACGATTGTCTTGTCGTATGAGTGGAATGCTTCTGTGATAACCTTTTCGTCAGGTTTCTTGGTAAACAGGCTTACGATAGGAACGATTACAAGTCCGCCGACCATTGCAACAACGCCGGAGTTGATTGAGGACTTGAAGATGTATCCGAAGAAAGGACCGAAGTCTGCAACGGGAAGCTTTGCAAGTGTAACTACCATCTGGAAGATTGCGATACCGCAGCCCCAAACGAAGCATACTGCAGCGGAAGCCTTTGTAACCTTCTTTGAATAGAGTGAGTAAAGGAACGGTGCAAGAAATGCTCCTGCAAGTGCGCCCCATGAAACACCCATCATCTGTGCAATGAATGTTACTGAAGGATGAGAATCCTTTATAACTGCGATAACAGCTGATATTGCGATGAAGAAGACGATGAACAGTCTCATGATGAATACCTGCTGTTTGTCGGTTAAGCCTTTTTTGAATGCGGGCTTGATAACGTCGAGTGTGAATGTTGAGCTTGATGTCAGAACAAGTGATGAAAGTGTTGACATTGAAGCTGAAAGAACAAGCACGATTACGATAGCGATAACGATGTCGGGCAATGTAGCGAGCATTGCGGGAACGATTGTATCGAATAAAGGCTTGCCTGTTGTTGCGTTGTAAACAACGCCTGCATCTGCGTAGAGTCTTCCGAAACCGCCGAGGAAGTAACATCCGCCTGCAACAACGATTGCGAAGAATGTTGAAATAACGGTTCCTTTATGAATATCTTTTTCACTCTTGATAGCGTAGAATTTGCCGACCATCTGAGGAAGACCCCATGTACCGAGTGATGTAAGGATTACAACGAAGAGTAAAGCTAAAGGATCGGGTCCTAAGAATGAGGAATAAGCTCCTGCCCATCCTGCATCTCCTTCGATGGTTGAAAGTGTTTTCATGGCTTCAACAAGACCGCCGTTCTGAACGAGAACTGATACGATAACTGCTGTAATACCGAACAGCATGATGATACCCTGAATGAAGTCGTTGATGGCTGTTGCCATGTATCCGCCGAAGATTACATATACACCGGTTAAAACTGCCATTACAAGGATTACTACCCAGTAAGGAATTTCAAATACAAGACCGAAGAGGCTTGAAAGACCGTTGTAAAGTGATGCTGTATAAGGAATTAAGAAAATGAATACGATAATTGATGCAACAATTTTAAGAGTTTTGGAACCGAATCTTTTTCCGAAGAAATCAGGCATTGTCTTTGCATCGAAATGCTGTGTCATGACACGTGTTCTTCTTCCTAAAATGTTCCATGCAAGCAGCGAACCGATAAATGCATTACCTAAGCCGGCCCATGTACTTGATAAACCGAAGTTCCAACCGAACTGTCCTGCATATCCGACAAAGATTACGGCTGAGAAATAAGATGTACCGAATGCAAATGCTGTAAGCCAGGGACCTACGCTTCTACCGCCGAGTACGAAACCGTTTACGTCGGTTGCTCTACGTCTGGAATAAACGCCTACACCGATCATCAGTGCAAAGAAGCATACCAGAAGTACTACTGTAAGTATTTTCATAAAATCCATAAAAATCTCCTTTTGCCTGTCTTCTTATATATAGAAGGTTTGGCAATTATTTTGAACGCTTTAGCGCTTTAAAGTTTAACACTTTGTGGTACTAAATTATCATAGTTTTTATACAATGTCAACAAGAATAAATAAAAACCTTTATTTTTCTTATATTTTGTTTGACAAACGAAAATTTCAATGATAAGGTGTATTGAAACTATTAATCTGATAACTGAAGTTAACGGAAAGGTGCGGAAATGAAGAAGTTTAAGGATTTTTTGAAAGAATTTTTTATTGACGGTTTAAGCGGAATGGCAACAGGACTTTTTGCCACTCTGATTATCGGAACCATTATTTTACAGATTGGAACAGTTATTCCGGGTAAAATCGGAACATATGTTACACTGATCGGAAAAGTAGCTCAGATGCTTACCGGCGCCGGCATTGGATGCGGTGTTGCAATCAAACTTAAGGCAAAACCCCTTACAGTTTTATCGGCAGCAGTTTCAGGTATGATCGGCGGATTTGCATCACAGATCATAGCAGGCACAATACTTGTTGAAGGAAAGATGACTCTTTCCGGCCCCGGAGAACCTCTCGGTGCATTCCTTGCTGCAATCGCTGCAGTATATTTAGGAAAGGTTGTAGCTGGCAAAACCAAACTCGATATTCTTGTTACGCCTCTTTGTCTTATCACAGTTGGTGCGACGGTCGGACTTATCCTCGGACCTCCCATCTCAAAGTTTATGACTCTTGTAGGCGATATGATCAGATTCGGTACAGAACAGGCTCCCTTCCTTATGGGAATTATCGTTTCTGTCCTTATGGGTATTGCTCTTACGCTTCCCATCAGCTCGGCAGCAATCGGCGTTATCCTCGGACTTTCGGGTATCGCAGCAGGTGCCGCAACAGTAGGATGTTGTGCTAACATGGTTGGCTTTGCGGTAGCAAGCTTTAAGGATAATAAATGGAACGGTCTTTTTGCACAGGGCTTGGGAACCAGTATGCTTCAGATGCCCAACATCGTAAAAAAACCGATTATCTGGCTTCCCGCCATTATATCAAGTGCGATTATCGGACCGATTTCAACCATGGTTTTCCACTTCGAAAACAATGCAACCGGTTCAGGTATGGGTACAGCAGGTCTGGTAGGGCCCATCAATGCATTCCAGGTTATGACAGCAAACGGAACACCCGCTTGGCTTGTACTTGGTGAGATTGCACTTTTATGCTTCATTCTTCCCGGAGTTTTATCATGGTTCATTTCTGTATTAATGAGAAAATTCGGAGCCATAAAAGACGGAGATATGAAACTTAACTAAATTTAATAAGGATAAAAAATAGACTTCGGGAGTTTTTTCCGAAGTCTTTTTTATGCTAAAATAAAAAACTGTATGAAAAGTAAAAGCCAAGAAGCATTAGAATTTTATATAAAGGTTTTTAAACTGGCACTTCCGATTGCTTTGCAGAGTCTTATCACCATCGGAGTAAATATGCTCGATACCATGATGGTGGGAAGTTTGGGAGACAATTCGCTGTCGGCGACTTCGCTTGCCAATTCTTTTATCAGTGTTTTCCAGATACTTTGCATGGGTCTTGGAATGGGAGCATCGGTTCTCGTTTCAAGGTACTGGGGCATAAAAAAGGTAGCAAAGGACGAAAAAGAAGCGGGTGACGCAACAAGAGCCCTAAAGCAGACGGTCTGTCTCGTGATAAGATTAAACCTTATTCTGGCGACACTTTTTGCGCTGGCAACATATTTTATCCCGGGCCTTATTATGAGAACCTATACCGACAAGACCGCGATAATAGATCTCGGTGTTACATATTTTAAGTTTTCGGTTTTAACTTACTTCTTCGTAGGATTGTCCCTCGTCGTGACGATTGTTCTTCGAAGCGTCGGACAGGTAATGTTTCCGCTTATCGTGTCTTTCGGAGCATTCTTTGTTAACCTTGCGATGAACTATACTTTTATCTTCGGTAAATTCGGAGCTCCGAGACTCGAAGTTGCAGGTGCCGCACTCGGTACTCTTATTGCGAGAATCTTTGAATTTACGATGATTCTCGGATATCTTTTCTTCATTGATAAAAAGATTGGCTTCAGAATAAAAGATATGATAATGAAGACGGGCTCCCTTTTCTGGGAATACGTCCGCATTAGTATCCCCGTACTTATTAGTGACGGTATTTTAGCGCTCGGAACCAATGCCGTTGCAATGGTAATAGGACATCTCGGCGAGACCTTTACGGCCGCGAATGCGATAACAAGTGTAACGCAGCAGCTAAGCAATGTCGTCATTTCGGGCGTCAGTCAGGCCGGCGCGATAGTTACGGGAATTACGCTTGGCGAGGGCGATAAGGAAAAGACGATGAAGCAGGGCTACCGGTTTTTTGGACTCGGACTTTTCCTCGGCACTTTGTCCGCGCTCTTTATATTTATTTTCAGCGATCCGATTATCGGCTTTTATGATAATGTCAGTCCCGAAACGGCTCAGATTGCGAAGCAGCTTATGAACGCAATCTGCCTCATAGTTGTTTTCCAGGGTACAAACAGCATCATGACCAAGGGTGTTCTTCGAGGCGGCGGCGACACAACCATGCTGATGGTGGCCGACAATATCATGCTATGGATACTGGCGATACCGCTCGGCATTCTTGCGGGATTTTATTTCAAACTCCCGCCTTTCTGGATTTACATATGCCTTAAATCGGACCAGATTGTAAAAACGATATGGGCTATTCTTAGACTACGAAGCAAGAAATGGATAAAGAAAATTTCAACACAGTCTGTCAAATAAGAGGGGAAATAATGACCAACAATATCAATCTTTTAGAAATTGATAAAATGCCTGAATTTAGTATCGCATGTTGTGAAACATGTGGTTTAATAATCAGTGACAATTTAAAAGGCGGAAACAACAAGAATAAGATTCTTCAGGAGTTTAAAGAAAAATACGATTTAAACAATTCTACGGATGAAATATTTGTTTTCATAAAAAATCTGTTTCATGAAAAACTTGCCAATGATAAATATGGTGTAAATAATTTAAAGCAGGTGGACTATGAAAGCAAATAACTATGTATATATTTTAGAATGTGCGGATAACACGCTTTATACAGGCTATACGAATAATCTTGAAAACCGCCTGAAAGCCCATAATGAAGGTAAAGGAGCAAAGTACACCAAGAGCCGTCTTCCGGTGAAACTGGTGTATTCGGAAAGCTTCGATGATAAAAAAGAAGCGATGAGCAGAGAGTGGTTTATTAAGCACAGACTTACAAGAGAAGAAAAATTAGAACTCATAAAAAAAGGGAAACCGTCTTAGACGATTTTCCTTTTTGTTTATGCATGAAGTGTTTTAATCTTTTTCAGTTTTTTCAATCTTTTTATCGTTGGCTCCGACTACGAGATTGAAAACTTTTTTAATGCCGCATCTGAATACTAAAAGCATTCCGAAAACTGCGCCAAGGATTCCCTGTGCGAATTCATAAGGAAGCTTCATGATTGCGTACTCGGGAGTTGAGTAGATAAATGCCTTGCCAAAAGTGTAGCCTGCAACCATTATAATGACGCCGATTGATACGCCGATACCTGCAGCGATTTTAGGGTGTTTCTTTAATACATAGTGCGCAAAGACGGATATTACGAGCGCCTGCAAGCCGTGTGTTACCAAAGATACAAACATCGGCAGGGGATAAAAAATCATATCTCCGAGGAAAGAGCCGATACCGCCTACAACGAATGCTTCCAAAGGATTTAACAAAATGGCAGCGGTACAGATTACTATGTCGCAAAGATAGAGATGTCCACCGGGAACGGGTACGCCGAAGGAAGACATGGCTATGTTCATTGCCATGAATAATGCTGTTACCGTAAGTCTTATGGTTGTGAATTTAATCTGGTTTTTAGTCATTGTTTTTGTGTCCTTTCCTAGCATAGGACAAGAATAAAAAATTTTTGATATTATTAAAATAGCCAAAAACAGATAAAATTATAAGACCAGATTATTATTTCTTTTATTTTTTAAAAGAAAAACCCTTCACATGAACTTTCTCTGTAAATTCAAAACTAAGGTCGTGAACACCCTTAAGCGGCTCATCGAACTTCCACGTATCCTCCTGATAAACATTCCATATAACGTCTTTCTGGTAAACGAATTCCCCGATGAGCGTTCCGCCCTTTGAGGGGATACCGTCATAGATTCTGAAAGTATGAGGCTCGTTTACAAGCGAAAAGATTGGAATTGTTATTTCATCCGACCCAATTTCGCCAAAGTCGACATCTTTAAAGCACACCAGGGACCTTTCGTCTCTTGCGGTGGAAAATCCCATTTCGTTTCCTGTGGAGATTTTTCCTTCCGAATATGTATATGCGCTTCCGTATATAAAATCATAGGGGTCGAGAAGAGCGACTCCGATGCCTTTTATGTTAAATTCGAGTTCGGAGATAATTCTTACCTTGTCACTGCCTGATTTGGATGTGCATCTTAATCTGAAATCGCCGTCTGCGACTGCTTTAATCGTTACTTCATCGCCGTTCGGAATCAATTCTGCGATTTTGACGGGGAAGCCCTTGTCTGAAACCGCTTCGAAAGAGATGTTTTTATCCGTGGCATTCACGGGATAGATTTTAACCTTCGCTTTAACTTCTCTTTTATCAGCCGTTAAGTTTCTTTCGGGGGCGATTATTTCAAGCTTTCTGACGGGAATTTCATCGGCTTTTCCGAGACAAATTTTTCTTTGTATATTTTCCTCTAAGTATCCCTCGGCGCCCTCATCAAAAGGAGAAGTTTCTTTTATTTCGTCTGCGGGGAAGCATTTAAGGGTTTTTGATGTACCTATTAATCCTTTGGACGAAATTGAAATCGTGATATCGCCGGGTTCACTGCCTGCTGCAATAATAGCAAGAAGTTTTCCGTTAAAAAGTCTTCTGGATACACCCTTGTAGCTGTCGCGGTCGGTGCTGTCGCCGTTATCTAATCCGACGAGTCGTCCGCATCCTTTTACGATTACATCAACTCTGTCCGATGCGTTTTCCACGGGATTTCCGTCTTTATCGAGCGCGCTGATTTCGGCGAAAATAAGATCGTCTGAGCCTGCTTTTATGCTGTCTTTGTTTACGCAAAGCTTAAGAGAAGCACTGTCCTTAAAAGATTTTCTTTCGGTCTTTGCGCTTATATTGCCTTCCTTATCATAAGCGACGGCTTCAAGCACGCCTTCTTTGTAGGGAAGGCGGTAATCGGCGATTATATGAAGTCCCGAGCCCGGAGCATGTGTAAGTGTCTGTTTTCCAAGACTTTCTCCGTTAAAGAAAAGCTCCACATTGTCTTCGTTTGAGCAGACTCTCACATCGATCATCTGGCCAGGGTTAAAATCCCAGTAAGGGAAGATGTATACGAAAGGCTCTTTTACGGGGTCTGTCCAGGCGGATTTGAATACATAGTAATAATCCTTCGGGAAGCCTGCGGTATCGAGCATTCCGAAGTAGGAATTCTTGGTCTGATAGGGAGTGGGTTCTCCGATATAATCAAAGCCGGTCCAGAGGAACTGACCTGCGGAAAAGTCCATATCCCTGTCATCGCAGATACAGTTCTCGACGCTTTTCGCACCCCAGCTTGTGATGCAGTTGCCGAGAGACGAACACTGCTCGTCTTCGTCGGAGAGTTTAATAACAGAGAGAGGGAAATGATAGACTCCCCTGCTTTGTACGAGACTTGAAGTCTCGCTTCCGTAGATTATCCAGTCAGGATGTTCTTCATGGTGTTCCCGATAGAGGTTTTCCGTGTAATTGTATCCTGCGACTTTTAGGATGTCGGCGCATTTCTGGGCACCTTTCCATGGCATGTAATTGGAAGCAAAAGTTACGTGGGCATTTCCGTAAGGGTCAAATTTTTTGACGGTATCCGCAAGATGTTCGGTGATTTTGGGAGCATTAACGTCTGCGTGGCAGTCGAGTATTTCGTTTCCGATACTCCACATGATGACCGAAGGATGGTTGCGGTCCTGCTTTATCCAGCTTTCGATATCCCTTTCGTGCCAGTCGGCAAAAAATCTCGAATAGTCGAACTCGGTCTTAGGCATGTACCACATGTCAAATCCTTCGGACATAACGAGTATGCCCATTTCGTCCGCCAGATCAAGCACCTCGGGAGCAGGCATATTGTGTGAGGTTCTAAGGGCATTAACACCAATGGTTTTAAGAATCTCAAACTTTCTTTTCATCGCGCATTTATTGAATGCGGCGCCTAAGGCACCCAAATCGTGATGTTCGCATACGCCGTTAAGTTTGACTTTTCTGGCGTTTAACAAAAATCCCTTATCGGGGTCAAAAATAATATCGCGTATTCCGAAGCGAAGAGTGGCTTCGTCACTGTCTTCGCCGGCCTTCATCACTGCTTTTAAGGTATAAAGATAAGGGTCGTCGATATCCCAGATATGCGGATTTTCGATTTCATAATCGGTATCGTTTATTTTTTTAAGAAGACAATCGGAACCTGATGCGTCTTTTATGATATAGGTCATAACGGCATTTTGGGCGTTTCTGCCCTTTATTTCGGATTCGATTTTAACAATTCTTCGTCCGCTTTCTTCGCGTGAGGAAACATAGACACCGTCTTTGGCGATGTATGTTTCATCCGTATTTCTGATACAGACATTTCTGTAAATGCCGGCGCCCGAATACCATCTGCTGTTCGGAGCAATATGCGTGACCGATACGAATATGCGGTTTAATCCTTCGCGGATTTGATCCGTGATATCGCACTCAAATGCGGAGTAGCCGTTTTTCCACTCGAATACCTTTTCGTCGTTTACATACACGGCGGAGTCCATATATATGCCGTCAAATTCGAGGAAATATTTACCTTTTTTATCATGAATTGTAAGATCCCTTTCGTACCATCCACGGCCGTTTCTGTAGAGATCCTCGGAATCATAGATAAGCCAGTCGTGCGGAATCTGTACGCTCTTAAATTCGTCCAATCGCTCTTTGACTTCAGACAGCGTCGAATCCACACCTGCTTCAAGAAATTTCCATCCGTCATTAAAAGAATATCGCATATATAACCCCCAATTGTTTTACGGATAAAGATATCCGTTAATATGTGTACGGTTAGATTATAGCATAATAAGGATGTGATAGATTATTTATTTGGTTTCTTGCAAACTATATCCGATATGTGCATAATAAATGTTGATAAAGAGAGGACGGTATTATGAAATTTATATCATGGAACGTAAACGGATTAAGAGCCTGCATGGGCAAGGGATTTATGGATTTTTTCAATGAAATTGATGCCGATATATTCTGCCTGCAGGAGACCAAACTATCCGAAGGACAGATAGAAATGGAACTGCCGGGGTATCATCAGTACTGGAATTATGCCGAAAAAAAAGGTTATTCCGGAACGGCGG
>JAEEOJ010000044.1 GCA_016284175.1 Lachnospiraceae bacterium
TCTTAAGCACGTCCTGAAAAGCCCAGAAGCCACGGCCGACGTGATTGAATACGCCGTCTAAAACAACCTTTATTCCTTCTTTGTGAAGATTGTTGACAACTTCTGCGAAATCTTCATTTGTTCCGAGCCTGCAGTCAATCTTTGTATAGTCTCTTGTATTGTATCCGTGAGTGTCGGATTCGAATACGGGAGAAAAATAAATTGCATTGGCTCCTAATTTTTTAATGTGTGGAATCCAGTCATTTACCTTAAGAATTCTGTGATTTAATACACCGTCGTTCTCAAACGGAGCCCCGCAGAATCCCAAGGGATAAATTTGATAAAATACAGACTCGTAAGCCCACATATTGTGTTACCTCCTATATTAACCGTCGCAGTCAACGAACATATTTGCGACGAAAGTGTGTTTATGAAAAAAGTTATCAAATATATTATGTTGATAAAAAATGCCCATAAATAAGGGAAAAAGCCACTTTTTACACAAAGTTATCAACAGTTTTATGTAAATACGCAAAGTTATCAACATTGCTTGTCTTTTTTAGTCAACTTACTTTTGAAGACATAACAAAGTATTATGGCAACCACAAGATATGCAAAGCATATCGCAATTCCGGGAATTGAATAAACTACATTATTTATATATTCAAACTCGTAGCAGAGGTTGGAAACAAGGTTTGCAGCCATGTGAAAGAGTAGCGCATATAAGAAACTTCCGCCCGCATCCATACAGAGGCAGATGGTAAATCCCATGAATACTGCATAAATGCCCTGCATGAGATTTCCGTGATAAAGCGCGAAGAAAAATGCTGATCCGAGAGCGGCTATCGGAAAGATAACTACTTTTCTTAAGCGGTAGAATACCACGCCCCTGAAAAGCATTTCCTCCGCAAAGGGTCCAATCAGCACATAAGCTGTTATTCTTAAATAAAAAGGAATACCGTAAAAGGAATCGTTATCCTGGACTATATATTTGCTGCCGAAGATTTCCCACGGAATTTTCGAAAACAGAAAATTAAAGACTACGGTCAGCGAATAAGCCAGTAATATTACAAATAATATATACGGTAAGATATATTTCTTATTTATTAAACATGTCTTGGGATTATAAAAAAGAGCGCCTCTTTCGTCCTTCGTTATCGTAAAAAACGAAGCAACGGCGGCGACTAAAGAAGACATTGAACCTATAAAAGTATTACTGTAATGAAAAAATCCCGAAAGTGAGTAAAGAATAGCTATCGAAAGCAGATATGAAACAATATATACTGCTATTCCGACAAGAATTTTAACCGGTATTTTTCTGTTGGGGGTCATTTCTTTTTTCATATTTTACCACTCGGTTGATTTTAGCTTAACATATTATATATATCAAAGAGATTTAAGTCAATTTTATGGACTTTAAGTGTTGATTATGCTACAATTAAAACCGTCAGAAAACATGACGTACAAATTATAGGAGGGAACTATAAATGGGATTTATTAAACAAGTAGCTGCTGAAATTGGTCAGGAAGCAAAAGCTGCAGGCAAAAACATGTTTGGCAACCTTATGGGAGCAGCAAGAAATACTGTTGAAGATCAGTATCTTGAGTACTTCTACTGTGATGCATTCGCTGACGGAGTTCTCGCAGTAAAAGGTAAAAAAAGAAATCAAAAAGGTGTTAATAAAGGTAACGATAATGTAATCAGCAACGGTTCAATCGTTGAAGTAAATGCCGGACAGGCTGCTTTGATTATTGACGAAGGCAAAGTTGCAGATTTCTGCGC
The DNA here is from genome assembly GCA_016284175.1 of Lachnospiraceae bacterium. Classification (GTDB taxonomy): domain Bacteria; phylum Bacillota; class Clostridia; order Lachnospirales; family Lachnospiraceae; genus UBA3766. The sequence goes on from JAEEOJ010000044.1 coordinate 1,763, forward strand.
AGAGCCCGGACAGTACGTATATGATTCATCTACCGAGCCTTCAATCATCGGCGGACTTTTAACAGGTAAGTTTGGACAGAGCGTCGTTGATACATTCAAGGAAGTTGGTAAGCGTTGGGCATTCGGACAGGAAATTCCCAAAACACAGAGAGTTTACTACATCAATACTATTGAAGTTAGAAACAACCTCTGGGGAACAAGCAATCCTATTCCTTTCTTCATCGCAGACCAGGTAACAGGATTCCAGGGTGATATTTCACTTATCGCTAACGGTGAATATACATTCCACATTTCGGATCCTATCCGTTTCTACGCATTCATCGCAGCAAACTTTGCAGGCGATTCATACAATAAGAAAGAACTTCAGAGCATTATGAGATCTGACTTTATGACAGCTCTTCAGCCTGCTCTCGGTGCACTTTCAGATTACGGCGTAGGTATCAGATATTCAGCTATTACCACAAAGACTGACATCCTCGTTCAAAAGCTTAACGAAAAGCTTTCCGAAAAATGGGGCAAGATGCGTGGTATGGAAGTCATTGATGTAACATTCAATACATTAAAGGCTACCGAAGAAGACGAAGCTAGAATTAAACAGTTCCAGGATACAGCAGTTTACACAAACGTAAACATGGCAGCAGCTCGTATGACAACAGCTACAGCAAACGCTATGGAAAATGCAGCAGCAAACGAATCTACAGGTCCTATGATGGCATTTGCAGGACTTAACATGGCACAGAACGCAGGCGGCGGAATGAACGCAGGAAACCTCTTCGCTATGGGTCAGCAGCAACAGCAGCAGCAGGCAGCAGCTCCTCAGGCAGCACCTATCCTCGGATGGAAGTGTTCATGCGGTAAGGACGGCAACACAGGCAAGTTCTGTGCAGAGTGCGGAGCTAAGAAACCTGATGCAGCAGGCTGGACATGTTCATGCGGTGCAGTTAACCAGGGCAAGTTCTGTGCTGAGTGTGGTGCTAAAAAGCCCGAAGGCGCACCTTTATATAAGTGTGACAAGTGTGGATGGGAACCCGAAGATCCTATGAATCCTCCTAAATTCTGTCCTGAATGCGGAGATATCTTCGATGAGAACGACATCCAGTAATCCTAGTGATTAAACAAAAATAAGTTATATGCGAATAGCCGGGCTCGCATGAGTCCGGCATTCGTTATAAAATAATATTCTTTTAGGAGAAATAATATGTCAAATTACGGAAGTAGTGCATCGGATGCTTTATCCGCCATTTTTGTATCATCATTCTTTATTGTATATTTAATTTTCTTTTTGGTATTTGTCGTGATTATGCTTGCGTTTGTAGCATTCGTAATTATCTGCAACTGGAAGCTTTTCGAAAAGGCAGGAGAGCCCGGCTGGAAAGCAATTATTCCGTTCTATAACTATTATACGATGGCAGATTTTTCACTTACCAAACCTACATCGCTGGTAATATTCATTATGTTTACAGCAGCTATGGTACTTTCGCCCTGCTCGGGTATCCCCTGGGTTGCATTAATTGTTGCACCGATAGTATGGCTTGTAATTACGGTTGCCAACGGCGTAATGAATTTCGGTATTGCCAAAGCTTTCGGCAGAGATGTAGGAATCTGTGTATGCTGTATTTTCTTTGCACCTGTTGTAAGAGCAATTCTTGCATTCTCAAAGAACATTGAATACACAGGCGACAAGCTTACAATTTTCCCTTCTTCTAATAACTAAAACAGAGAAATTAAAGCATCAAAAAAACTTCCGTGAAAACGGAAGTTTTTTTATGTTTGGAATTAAATTAACGCTGTTGAGAAATATCTTTCTGCTCTGTCCGGAAGAACTGTTGCGATAACTTTGTCTTTACCGTACTTCTCAGCCATCTGCATTGCTGTCCAGACATTTGCGCCTGCGCTGGTGCCGACCAAAAGGCCCTGAACATGTGCGAGGCTTCTTGCTGTATTGATGGCGTCGTCATCGGTTACCGTTACAATGTCGGTAATGATTGATGTATCGAGAATGTCGGGAATGAATCCGTCGCCGATACCCTGGATCTGATGAAGACCGGGCTCGTCACCAAGAAGTGCGGACACATTCTTAGGTTCAACTGCAACGATTCTTGTGTCGGGGTTCTTTTCAAGGAGATATTTTGCAACACCCTGAAGCGTTCCGCCCGAGCCGATACCCGAGATATAAATATCAATTTTCTGACCTAACTGTTCGCAAAGCTCTACAGCGGTTGTTCTGTAATGGATATCGGGGTTTGCAGGGTTTTTAAACTGCTGAGGTACGAAATATTCATCGGAGCTTGAAGCAATTCTTGTAGCTTCAGCAACTGCACCGTCCACACTTAATTCGGGAGGTGTGAGTACAAGCTCTGCACCGAGTGCTTTGATGATTTTCTTTCTTTCCTCTGACATGTTCTCAGGCATTACAATGATTACTTTGTAGCCTTTTCTGACACCGCAGAGTGCAAGTCCTATACCTGTGTTGCCACTGGTGGGCTCGACGATTGTCATGCCGGGTTTTAATTTTCCTTCTTTTTCGGCTACTTCAATCATGTTCTTGGCGATTCTGTCCTTGATGGAGCCGCCGGGGTTTAAAAATTCGGCTTTCGCAAAAATGTTATAGCCGGTACTTTCTTTTAATGATAAAAGAGGCGTATTGCCGATTAAATCAATTATGTTCGAATAATACATCGGAGTATAATCCTTTCTTTTATTGAGTGTCGCATCTTTTATGAGCCGGACACTACATATTCAATTATAATAGAAAAATACATAAATTCAAGAAAAGTTGTGAGTGAAGAATGGCATTTCTTATGATATAATATTGCATATATGCGAGTAAAAAAGCAAAAAACATAAAAGGCAGGTGATTACAATGTTTCTGGAAATTCTTAAGGATGATCAAAAAGACTTGTTTTTACAGCTTGCAGTTATAGCAGCTAAGGAAAACGGTTACGTTGATGAAGCAGAAAGTGAAATGCTTCTCAAGTTTGCTACTGAAATGAAAATCGCGCCCAGAGCTGAAGCAATATTGTCTCTGGATGAAATAATAGACGGACTTGCAAAGTCCTGTGATAAAAGAGAAAAGAAGGTCGTTCTTTTCGAAGCAGCCGGCATTATGAACACCGACGGAGAATATGACGACAAAGAATATGAATTCCTCAAAAAAATCGCTGCTAAATTCGATATTTCAGAGGAAGAACTCGGTGCAATGATGGGCCTTGTAAGTGATTATGTAGCACTTTTCAACGAAATCATCATTACGGTTATCGACGACGAAAACGAAATTTAATTTCTTTTATGAGAACGTATTAAGTATTTCGTAAAATAGCCGATGCTTAATATAGTGCTTTATTGTATACAAATATTTAGGCCTGTGAGCAGACGGGCCCTGATATAAAAAATTAATTAAGGAGATTACAGCATGAAATTTGGTTATTTCGATGACGCCAACAAAGAATATGTCATCACCACTCCCAGGACTCCCTATCCCTGGATTAACTACCTCGGAACTCAGGGATTCTTTTCTTTAATCTCAAACACAGCCGGCGGCTATTCTTTCTACAAGGATGCACGTCTCAGAAGAATCACACGTTATCGTTACAACAACGTTCCCATCGATATGGGCGGACGTTACTTCTACATTAATGATAACGGTACAATCTGGAATCCCGGCTGGTCACCTGTTAAGACAGAACTTGACGAGTACGAATGCCGTCACGGTATGGGTTATACCAAGATTACAGGTAAAAAGAATGATTTAAAGGTTAATGTTACATTCTTCGTACCTCAGGATTATGACGGAGAAGTTCAGCAGGTTGTTCTTACAAACGAAGGTTCTGCTGATAAGGAATTCGCATTCTTCTCATTCGCAGAATGGTGTCTCTGGGACGCTCAGGACGACTCCAACAACTTCCAGCGTAACTTCTCTACAGGCCGTGTAGAAGTTGACGGATCTGTTATTTATCACAAGACAGAGTACAGAGATCGTCGTAATCATTACGCATTTTATTCCGTAAATGACGCTATCGACGGCTATGATACAGACAGAGATTCATTTATCGGTCTTTACAACGGATTTAACAATCCCGAAGCAGTTATTGCAGGCAAGGCAACCAACTCCTTCGCAGACGGCTGGTCACCCATCGCTTCTCATTATAAGAAGATTACTCTTAAGCCCGGTGAGACAAAGACACTTGTATTTATTCTTGGTTATGTTGAAATGCCTCAGGCAGAGAAGTTCGAAGCAGACGGCAAGACAATCAACAAAGTAAAAGCCAAAGCAATGATCGAGAAGTACTCAACACCCGAAAAGTTTGAAGAAGGCATGAAAGAACTCAAACTTTACTGGAACAAGCTTCTCAGTATCTTAAGCGTTACTACACCCGATGACAAGGTTGACCGTATGGTTAATATCTGGAACCAGTATCAGTGTATGGTAACATTTAACCTTTCACGTTCCGCTTCATACTTTGAATCAGGTATCGGAAGAGGTATGGGCTTTAGAGATTCAAACCAGGACGTTCTCGGATTTGTACATCAGATTCCCGACAGAGCAAAGGAACGTATCATAGATATCGCTTCAACTCAGTTCCCTGACGGAGGCTGCTATCATCAGTACCAGCCTCTTACCAAGAAGGGTAATGCTGATATCGGCGGTGATTTCTCCGACGATCCTTTATGGCTCATCCTTTCAGTTTCTGCATATATTAAGGAAACAGGCGACTGGAGCATCCTCGAGACAAAGGTTCCTTACGACAACGATATGTCTGTTGCACAGACAATGCTTGATCACCTCACAGTTTCCTTCTATCACATTGTAAACAACTTGGGACCTCACGGACTTCCTCTTGCAATGCGTGCAGACTGGAACGACTGTATCAACCTTTCATGCTTCTCAGATACACCCGGTGAATCATTCCAGACATATACCAACCCCAAGTTCGCTCAAGAAGGCGGTTACTCCAAGGTTGCTGAGTCTGTAATGGTTGCAGCTCTCTTCACATATTCGGGACCTAACTACGTTGAAATCTTAAAGCACCTCGGCAAAGACGAAGAGGCAGCTAAGGCTCAGGCAGAAATCGACAAGATGAAGAAGAACATCATGGAATCTGCATGGGACGGCGACTGGTTCTTAAGAGCTTACGATGCTAACGGCGAAAAGATGGGCTCCAAGGAATGCGAAGAAGGTCAGATTTTCATCGAGCCTCAGGGCTTCGCAATTATGTCCGATGTCGGCAAGGATCAGGGCACAGACCTTAAAACTCTTGCAGCAATCGACGAAAGACTTAATACAAAGTACGGCTTAGTACTTAACAACCCTGCATATACAAAGTACTACATTCAGTACGGCGAAATCTCCACATATCCCGGCGGATACAAAGAGAACGCAGGTATCTTCACACATAACAATGCATGGATTATCTGTGCAGCTGCTTACGCAGGACAGGGTGATCAGGCATTCAAATATTATTCGGAGATCGCTCCCGCATTTACAGAGGAGACATCCGACATTCACAAGACTGAGCCTTACGTATACGGTCAGATGATCGGCGGTAAGGATGCAGGCGCTGATATCGGTCAGACAGGCAAGAACTTCGGCCAGGGCAAGAACTCATGGCTCACAGGTACTGCAGCATGGAACATGGTTGCCATCTCACAGTACATCTTAGGTATCCAGCCTGACTTCGACGGTCTTTCAATCAACCCTTCCATTCCTCACGAGTGGGACGGCTTCACAGCTATCAGACGTTACCGTGGCGCTACCTACAACATTACCGTTAAGAATCCTAACCACGTATGCAAAGGTGTTGCATCAATGGAAGTTAACGGCCAGGCAGTAGACGGCTGCATCGTTCCCATCACAGACGGTCAGAAAGAATACAATGTTGTAATCACAATGGGTTAATCGCTCATAAAATAAACGAAAAACAGCAGGAGAAATCCTGCTGTTTTTTTTGAGCCATTTGGGGACGGTTCTATTTTGGCTTTTTTTACCACTTGGGGACGGTTCTATTTTGGCCTTTTTTACCATTTTAGAACCGTCCCCAAGTGGCTCAAAAATTTCTTTAAAATTTTTAAAAAAATATGTTGACATTAGTATGACATATTGCTATGATAATAAGGTTTATTTCTAAACGTTCTTCAAAGCGTTATCGATTAAAACATCGATTGGGAACGATTTTCCGTTAACGCAAATCAAAAAAATATTTCGTTTTATTACGACTCCATGTTTTAACATAAACAATTACCTGAATGTACCATATTAGGCAGATAAGCAGATATTTGCCGAAAGTATTATTTTATCCGAGAGGAAAGCGTATGAAGAAGACATTAAAAGAAAACCTCATCCTTTTCAAACGAATAACGGCATTTGCATTAAGCTTATTTATGGTAGCAGGTATTCTGTTAACTCCGATCTCCACGCAGGCCGACGGAGGGGAAATTATTAGAGTAATTTTTTATCTTGATGATGATATTGATTTTTATCAGGATACAACCAAATTTGAGCCCAATAAATTTTTGACTTCAGGCTCTCGGTTTTATGCTCAGAAACAAAACGAAGACGGATCCTGGTCACCTGATAATGACAGTTATATATATGATGTAAAATGCCGAATTCATGATGAAGAGCGTGTGAACAACGGATATCAGACTTTGGAAAACAAGTCTACTTCAATTAATTTTACACTTCCGGACCTCGCAAATGATAAATACGGCTCATATCTTTATTTAACAAAAAGCGCTGAATATAAAGGCATTGTTGACGGTAAGTATAAGTGGGAAGTATATCTTGATGCATATCCCGCAGTAAGAGCACATTTCTATTATTACGGTTCATCTTATACAGTTGCAACTGTGAATTATTATTATGATGCCATCGATAAAACCATTAGATGTGATCAAACAGATTTATCCGGACTTCAACTTGGACCTAACGGAGATTACGGTGATTTAATAGGATGGTCACATAATTCAACTTCTAATGGAGTTCCCAAATCATGGTTTGGCCGGGCAAGAAATCCGTATTATCCGACTTATAACGAATTTGTGTCTCTTTCATACGTTACATGGCACGGAGGTCACGTAGAACTCTACCCTGAAACAGCAAACCAACAGACAGACCTCAGCGTTACAGTAGAAAACGACGGTTTTGTAGAAGGTTTTGAAGAGGAAGAATGGCCCAGACTTCCTGAACTTAATATAGAGACCAACAGACCTGAAGATTTAAGAGATTATAAAATAGAATTTTTCTCGGTAAACGGAGATAATAAGGTTCCCTTAGGAGACCAGCCTCCTTATACGGCAGGCGATTATATCGTGGAGGTAAGCCTCGACCAGGCGGGAACGCCTGAATTCGACAGCGACGGACAGCTCATAAAAAAAGGCTATTCCAAGGCATCTGCCAGCGCAACATTTACGATCCGTCCCGATTCTAAAATAGTCAGTCATCCTGCGGGAAATCTTCTTACCTACAACGGTGAGGAACAGGAATTACTTACCGCAGGTGAAGCATATGGGGGATTTTATATATACAGTCTTGATCCGGAGGGTGATTTTACACCTGCAATTCCGACGGCCAAAAACGCGGGGAATTATACAGTATGGTATATGGTTAGCGGCACGGAAGGAAGAAGCGATATCGGGCCTTTGAGCACAGAGGCGGATATCTCTCCGAAAACAGTTGCACTTACATGGAGTGATACGATTTTTAAGTATGACGGGCAAAGCCACAGTCCGTCAGTAACAGTGTCAAATATCATTGAAGGGGATTCATGTAATGCAACTGTTGAAGGATCAGGAACCGAAATAGGAACATATACCGCATATGTTACTGAACTTTCAAACAAAAACTACATGATTCCCGAGGAATCATCCACTACTTTTAAGATAGAGGAAAAACCTGTACCGGTCATAAAAGAAGCCCCCAAGGCTTTGACACCGACGTACAGTAATATAAATCAGAAACTTGTTTCATACGGCGAAGTTGAGCACGGTACAATGCTTTACAGCCTCACAAAAGACGGCGAGTATTCATTATCGGTTCCGACGGGAAAAGATGCCGGCACATACACCGTATGGTACAAAGTAGAAGGCGACGACGGCTGGAAAGACATTGCTCCTCAGAGTGTTAGCGCGCAAATATCTCCGAGAGTGACAGTGATTTCCTGGTCGGATGAAGTATTTACTTACGACGCCAAACCCCACTGCCTGGAAGCTACCGCTACAGATATTTTAAAGGGTGATATCTGTACGGTAAGCGTTTCGGGGGAAGCAACTGATGCAGGAAAATACTACGCAACTGCAACAGGTCTTTCGAATTCCAACTACACGCTTTCAGGCAGTTTAAAACAAGAATTCACGATTGCCCCTAAAACAGTAGGACTTATCTGGAGTGACACGAAATTTGTTTTCGACTTTGAAGAACATTGTCCCGCTGCTAAATTGACGGGAATCTGTGAAGGAGACACCTGTACGGTAACAGTTACCGGAGCTGGAAAGGAGATCGGTCGGTATACCGCAAGAGCAAAGGCATTATCCAATTCGAATTATTCACTTCCAACAGAATCATCAGTAGAATTTGAGATAGTGAATCCTGATAAAAAAATCGGCTCGGCCACGGTATCAATGAAAGGATATATCTACGGTGGCAAGGCTTCTACGCCTGTAGTTACATCCCGCACCAATGAAACATCAAAAGTAACCTATTATTACAAACACACTAACAAACCCGATTCTTCATATCGTGCAGGCTTTCCCACAGAGGTGGGCGAGTACACCTTAAAAGCAGTTTTACCGGAAAACGATGAGTATATAGCCTGCGTGGCTACCACAGATTTTACGGTTTCTTACCTTCCCGTGCCCGCAAACGCATATAAAATAAGCGGCAAAAAAGGTGACAACGGCTGGTTTGTCTCGGATGTAGTGATTACGCCGGCTACAGGGTATGAAATATCCTACGGCGACAGAAATCATTACTCCGGAAATCCAATTAAACTTGAAGATACCGTCAGTGTCTGCTATATATTTATTAAGGACACATTAACCGGTGAGCAGACATCCATGATCTCAGTCGGAAACTTCAACATCGATTCCGATGCGCCCAATGTAATCGGCATGAGCAACAACGGGCTTTACTTCGCGGATGAAAGTGGTTTGGTAAAGGTACTTGTAAGTGATGACAATATTTCGAAGGTCTTAATCGGGAACAAAGAAGTTTCCCTCATAAAAGAAGCAGACGGAAATATGTCATTTACAATCAGGGCCGGTAAAAGAAAAGAAACAACCGCCTTTACCATATACGATCTTGCCGGAAATAAAACTGATTTTGCAGTTATTACCGCACCCCGCTGGGCTGAAAAAGGAGAAGTATCCGAAGGTGATTTCTTCCTTGAAGGCGACGAACAGTATACACTAAGCGACGGAACCTGGACGGTAAGCGGCGACGGCACAAAATACTGCGGAGGAATAACATTCTACGTAGTGGCCGAGGGTGATTACACACTGCAGAAAATAACAGAGTAAGAGGTTATTATGAACGGTAAAAAGATTGGAATAATAATAGGCGCCTCCGTTTTAGGAGTGTTAATATTAATCGCAGGAATCGTAACCGCAGTATTGATGATAGGTAATAAAACTGATATTTACCGAGTAATCAAGGTTATGAGTGCGGAAGGCCACTGCTATGTTACCAGAGGAGATATCACGGATCTTGAAGCTTATGACGGAATGGCACTTCAGAGCGGCGATTCCATTCACGTCGACGGCAACTCATCGCTGGTACTTATGCTCGACGAAGACAAGCTTGCTTACGTAGAGCAGAACACTGATTTTAACATTATTGCAGAAGGTACAGCCAAGGATTCGAGAAGTAAAATCGAACTTGTCAGAGGAGCATTAACCTGCGAAATCCAGAATTCTTTGAGCTCCGGTTCAACATACGAAGTTGATACACCGAACTCCACCATGGCAGTCATGGGAACAAGCTTCAGAATGGAAGTTTCGGATGTTGATACAATCAGAGAAGTGCTTGAAAGCGAAGCGGTTCAGCCTTCAATGCTCTTCATCGGCAAAACACTTGAAAACAGCGGAGTTGAAAATTACAACACCATCACACGTCTAACCATTACGGACGGCGTGGTAAAAGTTCAGCTGCATGACGAAAACGGCAACAAAGTCGGCGACGAAATAGTATTTAACGTAAATACTGACGTCTTAATCGGCGGAAACGATACCCAGAGTAATCTCTTAAAACAGATAACAGGTATCGACCTTACAACCTTCCCTGAAATTACGATTGATTTCTTTTATGATATCGCGGAAGGAAGCGGAAAGATGGTTATCTCGGGCAACGATCTTAAGGGTCAGCAGCAGAATAACCAGGGACCTCGCACAGTAACATTTATGTATAAGAATACGGTATTTGGAATACAGACCGTTCCTTATAACTCAACACCCACAGAACCGTTATTTAAACCTACGCAAAGCGGCAGCTGGGACGTTGATTTCAATATTCCGGTAACAGACGATTTAATCGTATACTGGAAAGAATAAGTATGTATGTAATCGTTGAAAGGGTTGAATACATAGCAGAACTGGGCCGCTTAATGCGGTCCGTTTTGTTGAGAAAAAACACTGCTTATGGTACTATATCAAGTAGTGAGGAAACAAAAGATGCCTGATAAAATTGAACTGATGGCTCCCTGCCACTTTGGCATGGAAGCAGTGCTTAAAAAAGAAATATTCGACCTCGGTTACGATGTCACAAAAGTAGTGGACGGCAGAGTTTACTTTGAAGGCGACATCGAGGCAATCTGCTATTCAAACGTGTTTTTACGCACGGCAGAAAGAATTTTAGTCAATGTCGGAGAATTTAAGGCAGAAACTTTCGAGGAACTGTTTCAGGGCACAAAAGCCATCGAGTGGGAGAAATATATTCCCGAGGATGCAAAATTTAACGTCGTAAAAGCAGCAAGTGTAAAGAGCAAGCTTTTCAGTCCCACGGACATTCAGAAAATCATGAAAAAAGCCATGGTTGACAGGCTCGGCGCATTTTATGGCAGAACTCATTTCGACGAGACCGGCATTGAATTCGGCATCCGCGTGATGATAAATAAGGATATTGTAAGTGTTGGCATAGATACAACGGGCACAAGCCTTCATAAAAGAGGCTACAGGCTTTTAACAGCCAAGGCTCCGATAGCGGAAAACCTGGCAGCAGCTATTATTATGCTCTCACCATGGAGAGAAGACAGAATATTGGTTGATCCGTTCTGCGGTTCGGGAACATTTCCTATAGAAGCTGCATTGATAGGCGCAAATATAGCTCCCGGAATCAACAGACGATTCTCTGCAATGGACTGGACGCACTTAATTAACCCAAAAATGTGGTCTGACTGCAAGACTGATGCAAGAGAGAGAATCATTGTTCCCGAAAAAATGGATATTCAGGGGTATGACATAGATCCCGAGATGGTTGAGATTGCCAGAGAGAATGCCAGAAAAGCGGGTGTGGATAAATATATACATTTTCAGGTTAGGGACGTAAAAGATTTAAGCCATCATAAAAAGTATGGTTTTATCATCACAAATCCTCCTTACGGAGAGAGACTGATGGATAAGGATAGTGTCTCACAAGTTTACATAACTTTAGGCGAAAGATTCAAAGAATTAGACTCTTGGAGCATGTATATGATCACTTCTTACCCCGATGCAGAGACCTCAATCGGCAAAAAAGCGGATAAAAATCGAAAAATTTACAACGGAATGATGAAAACTTACCTTTATCAGTTCATGGGGCCCAAGCCTCCAAGAAAAACGGAAGGATAATATAAAAATGAGCGTTAAAGTTATCGTAGCAACGAAGAATCAGGGAAAAATCAGAGAAATTAAATCTATATTTAACTTTGATAATTGGGAAATTCTGACCATGAAAGAGGAAGGACTGGACCCGGAGATCGTTGAAGACGGCAAAACCTTCGAAGAAAATTCAATTATCAAGGTCAGAACAGTGAGAGCTGAATATCTGAAACAGAAACCCCAAGATTATGTAAACTACGATAAGGTGTATATTTTCGCAGATGACTCGGGACTCGAGGTTGATGCTCTTAACAAAGAGCCCGGAGTTTTATCAGCCAGATATATGGGAGAGGATACTTCCTATCATATTAAAAATCAGTCCATCATCGACAGACTTGAAGGTGTAAAGGACGAAAACAGAACCGCAAGATTCGTCTGCTCCATCGCCGCAATCGATATGGAAGGCAACGAAACCGTTGTCAGAGAGACAATGGAAGGTTATATAGGCTATAAAGAGGCCGGAGAGAACGGTTTTGGTTACGATCCGATATTTATGCTGCCTGAATACGGTTTAACTTCCGCAGAAATTTCCATGGAAGAGAAGAATAAAATCAGCCACAGAGGAAAAGCTCTTCGTAAAATGATGGAAGTTTTGTTAAATAATTCCGATAAATAATTAGAAATAAGTGATAAATAATGAAAATACTTGTAGTCAGCGATACCCACAGGTATCAGGGAAATTTTTATGAACTGCTCGAGACGCTCGATGACATCGATTACGTGATTCACTGCGGAGATGTCGAAGGGTGCGAGGATGAAATGGAATCGGTCTGCGACGTACCTTTTGTGGCGGTTGCGGGAAATAATGACTGGTGCTCTTTTCTTCCGCGAGAACGCGTGCTTGAACTTTGCGGTCACAGAATATTTGTGACACATGGCCACATGTACAATGTTTCGAGCGGACTTTGGCGAATCATTGACGAAGCCAAGGACAGAGAATGCGATATCGCGCTCTTTGGCCACACTCACAGACCGACGTATTCAACCGACGGTACATTACAAATAATGAATCCGGGAAGCATCTCCCTTCCCAGACAGTCTTCAGGCAAACCCACATACGGAATACTCGAACTTAAAGAAGACGGCAGCGCAACGTGCGAACTTCATGAAATGGATTGGTAAAAAAATATGAAGAAGTCTCAGAAAGTTATCAAAAAAAGAATAAGAGAAACTATATCGGTACTGCTTTGCTTATCGTTGTTTTTAGGCGCTATTGGCTTTCCTTTTAATGTAAAAGCAGCAGGCGAACCGACGCCCAGAACTTACAGATATGACGGTTCCCTGCCATATCCGTTTGGCGGAGGTAATTATCTTTTCTCCGGAGATTATATTACCGGATCGTCTGATAATATTATCGTAATATGGGTTAAGACCAGAGTACCTGCTCAGACAGAATATACAAAATACGGCTCTAACGGAAATACGTTTACTGTTCCGGTAAAAGTAGATGGCGGATGGGCGTACGGTTCTTATATATATTTAGTTCCCGATTCTGTTTGGGGCGCTATGGATCGTCCCAATCCCGGTCAAACTCAATGGGATATAGCTATTGATGCGTTCCCCGGGTTTCAGATAATCTATCATGATGCAGCCGGAAATGCGTTAAATTCATGGGGAAGTCATTTTTATTTTCTTGATTATAACAGTGACGGTGAAGTGGGCGTCAACGCCAATATGACTTCGGATTTTAATGTGGAAAGAGCCTACGATGAAACATTCGGCGACCAGATTGGCTGGTCCGTATCGACCGATTATTTTGACAGTACGGAAAGTTCGGGAGTTTTATTTATAGGTGCTGAAGAAGGCCCCGCTATGTTGTATGAAGATAATTTATTTGCAGCATGCATGAATAATACGCAGAATGCGATATTAAATCTTTATCCGGTATTTAACCTGACGACTTCAACACTTAGCGTTTCGGCAGAAAATTTTAAAGAAGGTGAGGAACTTTCATTATCGATAGATACAAATCGAACAGATGATTATTCGTTGAAATTTGAAAAGAAAAACGAAGACGGAACATTTACCGAAATAAGTGCTGCTCCGACAACTGCCGGAGATTACCGCGTAACCGTTATTTATCCCGAAACAGATTCACTTATGGTTGAGGGTGATTACGGTATGGAAATTGAACAAAGAGGTTATACTGCAATATCCGGCAGTGCCGAATTTTCAATAAGTTCGGATGCTGTTCTTTCAGCCAAACCTGCAGCAAAATCACTCACATACAACGGCTCTTCGCAGGAACTTGTATCTGCAGGCACAGCTTCGATAGGCGAACTTCGTTACAGTCTTTCAGAAGACGGTGAATACACAACCACAGTACCTTCGGCAAAGAATGCGGGCAAGTATACAGTCTGGTACATGGTAAAAAGTTCAGATGGTAAAGCTGATATTTCACCTGCTAGCATTGACGTTACAATTGCTCCTAAAACAGTAGGTCTGGTTTGGTCAGGTTCATCTTATGAATACGATGAAGCCTCACATTGTCCGAGTGCTACAGTTACAGGACTTTGCGAAGGTGATTCGTGCAATGTGACGGTTTCAGGCGCACAGACTGAGGCAGGTACTTATACCGCAACCGCAACGGCTCTTTCAAACTCGAACTATGCTCTTCCGAGTGCGAATACAACACAGTTTACAATTACTGAGAAAGCAGAAGAAGTTGAAGAAGAGGAAGAAGAGAAAGTAAAGGAAGAAGAGGAAGAGAAGGAAGAAAAAGAGGAAAAGGAAGAAAAGAAGGATTCTAAAAAGGCAGACGGAAAAGTAAGCGTTTCCATGGCAGGCTTCTACTACGGCGGAAAAGCAACTTCACCCATTATTACATCTTCTACAAATGATACTAAAAATGCCAAAGTTTCCTACAAAGTAGCAGGAAGCGGTGACGGTTCATACAGTCCTTCGGTTCCTACCGAAGTAGGCAGATATACCGTAAAAGTAACTCTTCCTTCAAACGATAAATACAATGCATGCAGCGCAACTGCAGAGTTTACAATAAGCTATCTTCCCACACCCGCAAATGCTTATTCCGTAACGGGTTCAAAGGGTGATGACGGCTGGTATAAATCCGATGTTGTGATTACTCCCGCAACAGGATATCAGATTTCTTACGGCGACAGAAATCATTTCTCTACTAACAGTGTAAAAATCGAAAAGAACGTAAATCAGATATTCGTTTACTTAAGAGATGCATCCACATACGAGCAGACTGACGTTATCATAATTAATGGTTTTAAGATTGATAAAAAGTCCCCTGAAGTAGAGGATATGACAAGCGGTGAAGTATATTTCGCCGATGAAAGCGGAAACGTAACATGTATCGTAAGTGACGAAAACATTTCGCATGTAGTAATAGGCGATAACAAGGTCCAGTTAACAGACCTCGGAGACGGCAGAAAATCGTTTAAAATTTCTGTCGGCGCCAAAAAAGAAACCGTTTCATTTACGGCTTATGACTTGGCCGGAAACAAAACGGATTTCGATTTAACAACTGCTCCTTCATGGAAGCGTGACGGTGTGATTTCAGAGGGTGAAATTTACCTCGAAGCAGACGAAAAATTCACGATTCCCGAAGGCGAATGGACTGTCGACGGCGATGGCACCGTTTACTATGGCGGAACAGTATTCTACGCCTCCAAGGAAGGCATGTATACCTTCAAGAAGCAATAAAAAAAAGCCATTTGGGGACGGTTCTGTTTTGGCTTTTTTGACCATTTAAGAACCGTCCCCGAATGGTCGTTTACTCCATGACGCTGATAACGCGGTTTCTGCCGTGCTCTTTTGCATAGTAGAGTTTGGCATCGACGCCTTCAACGTTTTCTTCGGTGGTGAGTGAAGGATCGATTTCGCTGACGCCGAAGCTCATAGTGATTTTAATGTCGGTTCCTTCAAAAGTTATAACATCGGCTTCAATGGCCTTACGTAAGTTCTCAGCGAACTTGGCAGCTTCAGCCATATGCTTGTGGGAGAGAAGAAGGATGAATTCCTCGCCGCCCCATCTGAATGCGCCGTCATCGATTCCGATTGAATTGGAAAGTGTATTTGCGACATGTTTTAAAACTTCATCGCCGGCGTTGTGACCGTAGGTATCGTTGACACGTTTGAAGTGGTCGATATCGCACATGATGATGGCTGTTGAATCGAAGTTCTTGTTTGTGGCAATACGTCTTTCATAATATGTATGAAGACCACGACGGTTTCTTAAGCCTGTCAGAGGATCTTCGATAGCTTCGTTGTGAAGCACGTATGATTCAAGGCTTCTGCCGCAGAATGCAGTGGCAAGGGAGAGACGCTTAACATCTTCCTCTGTAAAAATTCCTTCACTGCCGTCAGTATTGATTTTATTCACTGCCTGGTAAGCACCGATTACAACACCTTCGGAGTTTGTAACAGGCATTGTGAGAATAGATTTTGTATGATATCCCGAACTCTTATCTACTTCGGGATTGAAACGAGAATCTTCGTAAGGATTATTTATAATAAGAATTTCGTTACCCGACATTGCAGCACCGACAAGACCCGTATTTTCGGGAACGGTGATGGTATCGATTCCGAGGGCTGCGAGAGTCCATGCAACATGTTTTCTCTTGTCCCAGAACCAGAAACTTGCACGGTCGGAATTAACAAGGGTTTTTCCGAGATCGGTTAAAAGAAAGAGCGTTTTTGAAAGCTCCTTTTCCTCGAACAGTCTGGACATATAATAAAAGATTTTTTCCAGCAATTCGTCGCTTGATAAATATTTTTTCTGATCCATGAAAGCACCCCCCTGAAAAACTCATTTTTAGTTTAATTAATTATTTAAAATACCGATATAATTATAGCACGGACTTAAGCCGTTAGTAAATGCGGGAAATACTTTTATGAAAGAAAACAAAAGCAAAAACAGAAGATGGCTCATAGTACTTCAGGCACTGCTTCTTGGCGTGGCAGCGTTTTTGTTCTGCTACAATGACGTGCTTTTTAACTTAAACAGCCTTTACCGCGACAAGGTTTACCAGCGCTCAAGAGGTGTAAACCAGTCCATAAAAATCATCGCAATCGACGACAAAGCCATTGCTGAATACGGACCCTTCGGTACTTGGGATCGAAGCGTTTTTGCCGATACAATCGAAGCGCTCGGCGATTATCCTTCGGTAGTCGGCTTTGATATTATGTTCTTTTCCGAGATGACCGAAGAAGGAGATGCGCTCCTAAAAGAAAAAGCGCTCGAAAACGGAAATGTTGTATTTGCTTCGAGAATCGATTTTGATACGGTTGTCGAAAAAGACGAAAACGGCAAACAGTATATAAACAGATTCCATGTAAACAATTTAAATCTTCCGTTCTCCGGCGAAGAAGTTCCGACAGGCTTTGTCAATGTATCGCAGGACGAAGACGGTGTTGTCAGAAGAATTATTCCCACATATATAAACGAGAATACAAACGAAACCTACACAGGTTTTTCATATGAAATATATAAGACTTACTGCAGAAATAAAGGCATTACGCCCGTAGAGCCCAAGACCGATTCAAACAACGCAATGTGGATTTATTACGCAGGAAAGCCCGGCGATTACGAAGTTATTTCGTTAGTCGATCTTTTAAACGGCAAAGTTGATGCGCGTGTATTTACCGACTGTATAGTACTTGTCGGTGCATATACAAACGGCCTTCAGGATCAGTTTTCGGTGCCTAATTCGGGCATTGAAATGTTCGGAGTTGAAATAAACGCGAACATCATTCAGGGCTACCTTGACGGCGCATTTCCGACCCCTGCAAACCGCGTTATTATATCCGTCATCATCGGACTTATCGTATTCGTGCTCTTCCTTATTTTCTCGAAACTCGGACTCAAATGGGGAACGCCGTTACTGATACTTGCAGAGGTTGCGACGGTCATTGCCGGCATACTTCTTTTTACAAAAGCGGACATTATTTTACCCGGCGTTTACCTTCTTTTATTCATATTCTTAGATTTCCTTTTTGCGCTGATTATAAAGTATTTTAGCGAAGCCATCGCAAAGAGAAAAATCGCTTCGGCATTCAGAAAATATGTGGCGCCTCAGGTTGTTGACGGCATCATGAAATCAGGCCAGTACAAAATCGCACTCGGCGGTGAAAACAGAGACATAGCAGTTTTATTCGTTGATATCAGAGGCTTCACACCGCTTTCGGAAAGCCTTGAACCCGAGCAGGTAGTCGAGATTTTAAATGAGTATTTAAACCTCACAACCAATTCGATATTTAAAAACGGAGGTACTCTCGATAAGTTTATCGGCGATGCTACAATGGCAGTATTTAACGCTCCGTTCGATTTGGACGACTACGAACTTAGAGCACTTAGAACAGCTAAAGATATAGTTGCAGGCGCAAAGGCATTAGAAAAATCCTGCATGGAAAGATTCGGACGTAAAGTAACCTTCGGTGTAGGTGTTAACTGCGGCGAGGCGGTCGTAGGAAACATAGGGTGCGATTTCAGAATGGACTACACGGCAATCGGTGATACGGTTAATACCGCAGCAAGACTTGAGTCCAACGCGAAGCCCGGACAGGTACTTATCAGCGAAACAATCTATGAGCGCGTAAAAGATAAAGGCGTAAAAGTAGAGCCCATCGGAGAAATTCCTCTTAAAGGTAAATCGAAGGGTGTATTCGTATATCAGTTAACTGAAATAGATGGTGTAAAGGTGGGGGAAGAATGAGTAAGTTTTTAATCATTCCGGACAGAGAAAATATGAAGGAGACGCTTGCACTTGCGAAGGAATATGACCTCGGGCTTGAATTAAACGAGTTTATGTTCCCAAGCGTCCTGGATGATACGCAGAAGTGCATCGAGATAGCGCAGTTTTATAAAAAAAGCGGCGGAAACGTAATGACTTCCCACGGCGACTTTTTTGACGTACTCGTATTTTCAGAGGATAAAAGAATCGCCGAAATCTCGAAACTTAGAATCATGCAGAGTATCGAAGTATCCGCCAAAGCAGGCGCAAAGGCTGTCATTTTCCACAGCAATATCGAACCCTTCCTAACAGGCGAAGCTTACCGCGAAAACTGGTGCAACAAAAACGAAGAAGTCTTCCGCGAAATCTGCAAAAAATATCCTGACATGAATGTATACATGGAAAACATGTTTGATACAAGACCTTACGATCTTGCAAACCTAGGCGAGCGAATGAAAGATGTGAAGAACTTCGGTATCTGCTTTGACTACGCGCACGCATACCTTTCAAACACCTTCTTAAGCGAGTGGGCAAAGATACTTTCACCATACATCAAACACGTTCACATCAACGACAACGACAAAGCCGGCGACTGGCACTGGGCTTTGGGCGACGGAACCATAGACTGGAATGTATTCGCAAGACTCCGCGAGATGTATTTTGCGGACGCAACGGTGTTAATCGAAATGAATTCGATTGAAAGCCAGTTAAGATCCTTAGAGTATCTTCAGAGCATAGGGCTTATATAATAAGATAATAGGATATTTAGATTAAGCTAAATATAGCAGAACGAGATTTGTGTTTTTCGGTTTCGAATAACATAAATCTCTTTTTTTATTTTTCTTGATTTCCACCCAGAGTTAGTCTAATAAAACCTTTTTTGAAAAAATTCCACAAAAATCGTTGACAAGTTAGCGGAATATAACTATAATCGCATTGAAGTTAGTGGAAGATAACCGAAAAAGCCTTGTAAATACAAGGAAAACACTTATCTTATCAAACCAAGAAAGAAGGATGAATATGATGCCTTTAGGATATGCGAATGTGGGCGAGGAAAACACAATCTTAAGAATCGGAGGCAGTCCCGAGACCAAGCAACACTTGGAAAACCTGGGTTTTGTGGCAGGCGG
>JAEEOJ010000045.1 GCA_016284175.1 Lachnospiraceae bacterium
CCTCGGCGCTTTCCTTTTTCTTATTAAGGAAATCAAGGTATTCGCCGCTCTCAAGAAACTCCTTCTTGGCTTTTTCGATATCAGCCTCAAGTTTTAATGTGATATCGCGCATCTTCGCATCATCGCCGATTCGCTTAACGTATTCTCTGTCGGTAAGCGTAAATCTAAGTGTTGCGATATATGCATAATAATGTACGGGATCTTCATCACAGTCATATGCCATGAGGAAATCTTCCGCTGCCTGCTCGAATAAGAAAAGTCTTGATTTAGCCACGCCCAGATTGTGATAAATGCATGCGACTCTCTCGGATTCTTCGTTATCAAGCGTTGATAAAAGAACCTCATACTCTCTTATTGCATATTCGTATCTTTCTTTTGTAAGGAAGAAATCGCCTCTGGCTTTTCTCTTGTCAAACTCCGAGCTGCCTTCCTCGTCTTTTATGACTTTTATGATTCTGTCGGTCTCTTCTTTAGTAATGAAAGGTGCCACTCCTAAAAGAGTCGAAACAATCTTGATTACATCAGCCTTTGATTTTATGAGCTTTTCAAGCATTGTTGCAAGCTCTTTTGCGCTGCATTCCTCGTCGAGCCATTTTATGAGTTCTTTGTTGAACATGTCCGCGCTTAAGAGCTCCGGATTTTCTCCGAGGCAGTAAATCAGCTCGTCGCCCGAATAAACATTCGTGCAGATTCGCTCAAGAAAGAAAGGTCTGTTTGCTTTTCCCGATATGGGTTTGTATACATTTCCCATTTTGTTATCCTTCCAGTTTCAATTCCTGCTCCCAGTCTTTTCCGGACGAAGGGTAAAGTTCGCCGAATCCCATGTCCCAGACCTTAAACAATACGGTGTCTTCGCTGATCATCTTAACCTCCAGAGAAACTCTGGTAATGCGGTTGTTGGATGTGTTAAGGCCTGTTAAAGTAAGCTCTCCGTGAGCCACATAATTGTTATATACATACGCAAGATAAATGCTTATCTTATCAGTTTCTTTTAAAACAAGTTCGCATCTGCCGACTGATTCAAACCACTGTGAGCCTGCTTCGATAAGAGGTATCTGCTCCTTGGGAACATCGTCGGTTTCGATTCCGATGGTAACTTTTAATCTGTCGTTTCCAAGATACTTAATCTTGTTTTCTTTTCCGCTCGGAGACATTTTCTCTTTTGCTGCAAAGCATGCGCCCTTTGAGAAAAGGTTATTTCCCTTAAATACTTTTCTGCCTTTGCAGAGGAACTGAAGCGATTCGGAAGCCCAGTCTGAATAGAAGCACTGTCCGATTAAATAGACACCTGAATAAATGGTTGAATTACAGAGTTCCGCAGATATCTTTAAGAAAAGTGCATCTCTCTCACCCTTTTCATACTGTACGGGTGTTTCCGAAGGGAAGTTGATGTATTCTTTTACATCCACAGTTGCTACGCCGGGCGATTTGAAGAAATTACGCATCAGTGAATATGAGCGAAGTTTTTCTCCCGATGTATCGAATAAAAGAATATTGTGATTCTGCAATTCTGCAGGCTGATAAAGCATGTAATAGAAGAAGCTTTCTTCGTATGTCACAAAATGCAGAATATCAGGATTTACCTTAAGCATGTTAGGAAGTTCCTGAAGCATAATAATTGTGTCGGAGTCGGCATCTTTAAGCGAAATGGTTATCGATACGATTTTATCCGGAGTAACCATTGCAGGGAAAAGTAAAAGTACTTTTTTCAGGAACAAAAGGAAAATATCTTTTGCAAGATACTCTTCTCTGTCGATTCTGACAGTCTTTTTAAGGCGTGCTCTTTCAAAGAGATTGTTTACAAGCACACCATCGTCTTCGGCTTCTTTAGCTTCGTTACCAAAGAGCCATGCACCATCGTCACGTCTTTTGAGCATATAAAGAGGAACGTTAAACTCTTCGTTCTCTTCGCTTAAGCTTAAAGTCGTGGGAGCATCGGAATCAACCTTGCAGTAGGAAATCTGTGCAAACGAATCGTTTATATCAAGGCCTACTACAAATCTGTCTCTGTTTATTTTTTCAAATACTTCTTTAATGTTTTCCGAAATCATGTTTTTCTCCGGGATTTACATCATTTTAAACAGTTTCTTGGTAAGGAAATCTTTTTCCATGTATGAAATCAAGTCTTCTTCAACGGTTGCGTAATCATCGAGATGTTTTGCAATTACGCAGTCATTAAGCGCCGAGAATCTCCAGGGCTTGCCTTCGGTTTCTGACTCACTTCTTGTAAGAACCGAACTCTGAGTAAGCTGTTCCATGTTCTGGTTCTCTTCGGTAATGTAGTACTGAACGGTCTCTCCGCAGAAAAGAATGAAGGACTTTACAAATATTCCACTGTAAAGATGCGTCATCTCTTCTTTTCTGTACTCGGTTGCAACTCCGTCATCATGCTCGATGCAGTAATGAATGACTACATGGCCCTTGGGATTTCCTTTATATTCAACAAAAGAATAATCAGAATAACTCTGAAGCTTATTAACGATGGGTAAGAATGCCATAAAGAACGGGAAACATACACGTCTTTCAAGTTCTTCGTTTACAAGCTTTTCGATTATGTCAATATTCCATTTATCTTTGGATGCAAATGAATAGTACTTAAGCATCGCAAGCTTTGTAACTCTGTTAACCGGCTCGTCATCTCTAAGTAGTCTTCCAATGCGGTCAAAGATATAATCGTCGGTTATTGTGTCTTTTACGAAGTAATCATAAGCGCACTGTGCAAGGAATGCTTTTTCAAGTCCGAGCGTACCCTGCATTTCAACGAATGCGTCAAGATATTTAATCTTATCTGCGCAGAATGCATTCGTGAAAAGAAGCTGAATGATTATATTTTCAATTAAGATATAAGTATCGAGGCCGAAGGATTCGCAGTCTCTATAAAGGCTCTTTAACTCTTTTACGCTGCCTCTGAAATGCTGCTCGAGATACGCTAAAATATTTCCGTCGTACTTGCCTTCCCTATAAACATACTGCGCATAGGAAATAAGCTGGTCGTTCTCTTCAAAGTCCGTTCTCTCAAGGAGTCTTGATACAAGGCGAAGCACGCTCTTAATTTCAACATGCTCGGGTCCGAATGTATCGAGTACAGAGAACGCTGTATCGTACATACCTCTTGCGATAAGGATCTGAAGGAATGTACCTTTCTCGTCGCCTTCAAAGATTTCCGGCTTAACGTTATTTAATATATCTTCAAGTTCTGCATAATAATCATTGTCAAAATAGAACTTAAGCAGTCCTTTTACGATGGTCTTTTTATATGAAAACGTGATGACGTCCGAATGAAGGAGGCGCTCGTAATCAAATACATTGTCCTCGGTCACAAGGTCGTAGGAATATGCACTCTCTACCCTGCACATGATAAGACCGATCTTGTCGGAAACAAGATGCGCAATCTTCTCAAGAAGCATCGGATTGTTAAGAATTGCTTCGGAAACATTTTCTTCGGGAACAACCTCTCTGTTTCCATGGATGTCCTAATAAAAGAGTCGATACTCTCTCGAATAAATCGGACAGTAAACTAATCCGTTTTCGGGAGAAAATCTCTGCTCGCCGATAATCTTGTTGTGTAAAAGAACTACTCTTCTGACACCTTCGGGAACTT
>JAEEOJ010000046.1 GCA_016284175.1 Lachnospiraceae bacterium
TGTGAGGTTTCGGTTGATTACAAAAACTGTAAGGCGATTGTTAGCTTTATCCCAGGCGCAGGCAGAGTCTATGTAGTTTACGTTATTTTTGCCGGTATACTGGGAGGTGTCATCAATTGCATAACCAGGCATATCATAGGTTTCGGAATCAACGGTAACCTGCATTGAAGTTCCACGGGCATATTTAATCATCTGCATAAACGCATAATGAGAAGCACTGTTCCAGACTGTATCCCGGTTAGAAGAGCACAAGGCACCCAAACCGCCTGTCATGCAGCTGATTTTTACACGGTCTGCGTGACGCAGCATTGCCAGTTGAATGGAAGCCATACCAAGAAGCTTTATCATATCTCCACCCGGGAAATCGCGCTCCGGCATATTGTTAGGGTCATGAAGAATATATTTGCGCTCCGGGTCAAACTTGTAGTGAGAACGAGCCATATTGTAAGGGCCATAACCCGGATTCAGTGGACTAAAAGGGCGTTCAAAAGCTCCGTACTCGTCAAAAGAAATGTTTACTTTTCGTGGAGAGCGGTGCTTGGCCTGAATGTAGTCTAACATAGCGGTTTCGGTATTAATAAAGTCTTCGTAATAGAGTGAGCCGCCGAGCAGAGAAAGAATGTCACCCGGTTTTGCTATGTGGTAATGATGAAGTGCAAGGTAATCTACGGTGTCGTAGCACTGGTCCATAACTTTTGCTTCCCATTCAGGGTAATGGTCCATAAAAGAGGCAGAAGAAGCGCAGGCAACGGTTTCTATGGAAGCATCTATCCACTTCATGGCTTTGGAAGCTTCGTGGCAGAGGTTGCCGTAACCAACAGGGTCTTTTTCCCAGGAACCAAGCTGCCAGTGACCGTCCATTTCGTTACCAAGGCACCAGGTTTTTACACCATAAGGTGCGGCGTGACCATTCTGGCGGCGTAAATCTGACCAATAAGTGCCGCCTTCGTGATTTGTATATTCTACACAATCCATTGCATCCTGGAGAGTTCCTGTCCCCAAATTAACAGTATAAATTGGCGAAGTTCCCACCTTTTCGGCCCACTGCAAATACTCATCGTGGCCAACATCATTCGGAATATACTGGTACCACGCCGGATCAAGGTGAACTTTACGGTTTTCCCGCGGACCAATTGAATCCTTCCATTGCCAGGCCGAAACAAAATTACCACCCGGCATTCTTACAGCAGCAAGTCCCGTCTGCGAAAGTTTTTTTATGACATCCTGCCTGAACCCCTGCTCGTCTGCCGTTGGGTGCTTAGGATTGTACATAAAACCGTTTACCATTGTACCGATTGGCTCCAGAAATGCGGAATACAACCGCTCAGAAATGTCTCCGATTTTAAACTTTGGATGAATTGTGATTCTTGCTTTCATTCTCTCATTTTAACACATGTCTTAAAATTTCACAAAGATATAAAAGATATATGTACAAATATGTTTTTTTAGTTTAGAATGTATATATTGTATAATAATATTCTTCAAAATTCATAATGTAAAAGTCTATTACTTTCAATCGTTTAACATTTATTTTTCTCAAAGGGGTTTTTATGAAAAGATTTTTTTTAATTGTTCCTCTTATTCTCTCCAGCTCTTTCCTTTTTGCACAAACCAAAGATCAGATTTATAAGGAAATTTCTCCAAATGTTTTCAGATGGGTTAGCGTAAATATCACTGAATATGATATGGCTGAAAACAAAACCTACTACAAAACTCCGCACGGTAAAGAAGAATGGTATGATTATGATGATGATGGCCGCTTAATCCATACTAAAAAATCTAATGGTCGGGAAGAATGGTACCAGTACGATAATAAGGGCAATTTAGTTCATCTTAAAGATTCTACCGGTCGCGAAGAATGGTATGAATATGACAACAAGCGTAACAAAATCCATGCAAAAGATTCAAACAACTTTGAAAAATGGTATGAATACGATGCAAAAGGTAACGAAATCCATTTTAGAGATTCAGACGGCTACCAGGAATGGCGAAAATACGATAATAAACGCAATGTAATTGAATATAAGGATTCAAATGGTTCTTTAATCAAAACTACTTACGATGCAGACGGCGGTTACCATATTAAATCTTCTGATGGTTTTGAACAGTGGTACGAATACGACGATAACGGCAACGAACATTACCGCGATTCTTACGGCATGCAGGAATGGTACGATTTTGATGAAATGGGTAACAAAGTTCATTTTAAAGATTCTGATAATTACGAAGAATGGTATAAATACGATTCACAGGGAAAAATGACCTATAAAAAGACTTCTGACGGCAGCGAAGAATGGTATGAATACGATGAAAAAGGCAACGAAATCCACGTTAAAAACTCTGTTGGTTTTGAACGCTGGTTTGAGTATGAATACTATCCTAACGGTAACCTGAAGACTCAGACTTACTATACTTCTTACAGATAGAACTATAATTCAGTAAATTTTACTCCGAGAGCTATAAACAAGGCAGGATAAAAATCATATTGTCGCTTTCCATCCATCTGGTAAGTTGTAAAACTAAGGGATGGTCCAAGTCCGCCATAAAAGCCCTTAGGGGTAGGCTTAAATGTAATAAGAACATCTGTTGATATAAATGGAG
>JAEEOJ010000047.1 GCA_016284175.1 Lachnospiraceae bacterium
TCGACACCAAAGTTTTATTTGTAACCTATGTAGGATTAAACAAGAAAGATATGGACTGGATAAAAGCTTACATCGAAAAGAAGATGAAATTCGACCAGATTATTTTCAAGCAGGCCTGCGCTTCCATCGCAGTTAACTGCGGACCCGGCACTTTCGGACTTCTTTTTAAGGAAAAGTAAATCAATTATTATGAGGGGGAAAATGAAATGTCAGAGAAATACGAGATGATTTTATCCGACAGCGGAGAACAGCTTACATCCCAGGATATCAGAGAAATCGAGCAAAAGCTTTCACTGGTTTTACCGGATGACTACAAGGCATTTATGCTTGAATCTAACGGAGGAATGCCTGAAGGAGATTATGTTTTCGAGTTTTTTGATGAAGTAACAGAAAAAACCAATCATTCGGTAATTCAGGAATTCTTTATTCTTAACAAAGAAGAGAGCGACGACTACGACGACCTTATGACTAACTGCATGGAATTGTGGGATGAAGAGATGCTCGGAAAAGACGACATTCCTTTTGCATTGGATCCCGGCGGAAATTATCTGTGCCTTTCACTGGGGAGTGACGATTACGGAACCGTATATTTATGCAACCATGAATATGATGATGCCGAGACCGGATATCTGGTTAAAAGCAAAGTAGCAGATTCCTTTTCTGCTTTTTTTGAAGGTCTGGTTTTGGATGAATAATGGGGGATAACAATGAATAAAATTCTTGCGGAAGTTGAAAAGCTCATGCTTGAGGCGCTTAAAACGAATCTGCCTAATGTAAGTATGGGAGATCTTGAAAAGGACGGTGCCATCTTTTACATGAACGGGCAGAACGGCACGGCATTTGATTGGTTTGTAAACGACCGTTTATCGAATTTTTTTATGTTCTATAATGACAAGGAAAATCTTGGCGCGGTAAAGGGAATGCTTTACAAGGACGGTGCTTTGGATGTTTATACATACGGCAGCAGAGGGCATGATAAGCCGGTCGAGACACAGTACAGAATAGAAGCCGATGAGAAAGAAATCCTTAATCTTGCCGTCTTACTTACGAACAGAGCAGACCATAAATTATGGGACGAGGATATCAGAAAACCCGATACCGACGGTGAACCGGAATCCAAAGAAATTGAGGATTTTCTCTCGAGCAAAGATATTCATGAACCCATGAGGCAGCGGAAAATGATGTACGGCAAGTCCGTTATCGTGTCAAAGAAAGTCTTCGAGGGCAATTGGAAAATCGGTTTCGGCTCACGCCTGGAACCGACGAGAGAAAGTGACAGCGGATGGTTCTTCTGCGTAGGCGACGAGGATGATGAGTACATCAACAACCCCAAAAATCTGGATCTGACACTGGTCGCTTCAATCCTTAAGTTTGATCCCGCCCTGAATGAGTTTATTACAGCTCCCTACGGCACTGACATAATCCGTGTGGCACCCGATAAGTTTGAGGTGGATGGCCCGGGAAAGCAGATGCTGATTGAAACCAGAGAATAATTAATTACGATAGTTGTACTGCATCAAAAAACATTATAAAAGAGAGCAAAAAAAGTCGAGAAATAAATATCGCCTATAAGCTATTATTAGCTCACAAGGAGATGAGAAGATGGACGAACAGAGAAAAGCGGTACGCCTGATGCAGGATTATATAAGTGAACATTTAAGTGAAGATATCACTTTGGAAAATCTTGCCATGGCGGCTTCGTTTTCTCCATGGTATGCAAGAAAACTGTTCATCAAGTATCTTGATATGACACCGGCGGTTTATATACGGCGCCTTAAACTGTCAAAGTCAGCTTTGAGACTGCGTGATGAGAATATTCAGATTCTTGATATTGCCATGAGTATGGGATTTGGAAGCGTGGACGGATATCAGCGGGCATTCAGACGTGAATTCGGCTGCAATCCGAAAGAGTTTTCCTCAAGCCCGGTTCCGGTCTGGCTCTTTACTCCTAATTTAATCATTAATAAAGAGAGGAAAGAAAGCAATATGGGCGAAATAAGAAATGTTTTTATTCAGGTAATCGAAAAACCTGCACGTAAAGTTATTATCAAAAGAGGCATCAAGGCAAACGAGTATTTCAGTTACTGCGAAGAGGTCGGATGTGATGTCTGGGGACTTCTGACAAGTATTAAATCGATAAGCGGAGAACCCGTATGTCTCTGGCTTCCCGAGCACTTGAGAAAACCCGTAACAAACGAATATGTTCAGGGTGTGGAAGTTGAAACTGATTATAAGGGAATTATTCCCAAAGGTTTTGAAATTATCGATCTTCCCGCTGCGACATATCTGATGTTCAGAGGAGAGCCTTTTAAGCAGGAAGACTACGTAGCTGCGATTAACGAAATCTGGGATGCAGAGAAGAAGTACAATCCCGATTTCATCGGCTATGAATGGGACGACAGTAATCCGAGAATACAGCTTCAGCCAATCGGGGAAAGAGGCTATATTGAACTTGTACCCGTAAAAAACAAGTAAGTTAATATTTTATAATAACAGGCGGTGTTAATAACACCGTCTGTTTTTATGTTTTTTTAGGGGCGGGCTTATTCCGCAACTATTTCTATAAAGCCCGGAAGTATTTTTTTATTTCGGGGTCGGATTTATATCACAATTACTTTTATACTGCCGGGAAGCATATTCTCTGTTTTGGATAAAAGATTAAGTGATGCTTTGTTTTTGCTGCTGACCCTTGCGATTATTTTAAGTTCCGGGTGATTCGCCTTCAAATATGTGATGCAGTTAATTACGGCTTTGAGGGCATAGCCCTTATTTCGCATGTCCTTTCGAATCATAAAGCCCAGCGAAACGGCTGATTCATTGAAATATTCAAATCCCACGCGCCCGATGACTTCGTTTGTTTCTTTTAGTTCGATTATCCACATTCCGTACTCAAAGAGCATGTAGCCGTTTTTAACGGATTCAAAGCGTGCCTCGGGAGTAAGGGCATCGGAGAGTTCGGGAAGGGACTCTAAGAATCTTTTACATTCTTCGTCGTCATACATATCGTATATTTTCGGCAGATCCTCGGGGCATTCCTCGCGTATAATGAAGTCCTCGTCTTCGCCGATTACGTAGGGGATATTTTTGATATGACAGTAAACCATATCCATGTGTCCAGAATATTGGACATCTTCCGTGATAAAATATTTATAACCTTCAAAGGCGGGCAGTTGCTCCTCACTATTCACACATATACAAACTGCCTCGCCTTTGGATGTAAGATAATCCGCAACGTCTCTTTTAGACGTGATATAAAGCGCAGGCTCGTTTGAGGGTGTGTATTCGGTTATTTCTTTTATGGTGATGTGTTTAATCTCTGTCATATTTGTTTAAAAATATAGCGAAAACCGACCGTAAATTATTGTATAATAGTTATATTAACACAAAGAATTAAGAAGAGGAACTATATGGCACTTCAGTTTATTTTGGGTGGCTCCGGAAGCGGTAAAAGTGAATATGTCAAGAAACTCGCAATTGACCTGGCAACTGCAGACAGAAGGAATAATATCCTCATGATTGTTCCCGATCAGTTTACCATGCAGACGCAGTGGGACATGGCAAATTCGCACCCGGACGGCGGTATCATCAATATCGACGTTTTAAGTTTTTCGCGCCTTCCGAGAAAGGTTTTCGAAGAGGTCGGACAGCCTAAAAGAATGCTTCTCGACGATACGGGCAAGTGCCTGCTTATTAAGAGAGGTGCTTCGAAAATTAAAGACGACCTTCTCGTGCTTTATAAGGGAATGGATAATGCAGGCTGGGCGGGAGAAGTCAAATCCGTTTTGTCCGAATTCATGCAGTATAACGTCAGTCCCGAGGACCTCGATACCATAAAAGAAAAGTGCACCTCCGATGATCTGAAGAAAAAACTGTCCGATTTAAAACTTCTTTACGAAGTCTTCCTAAAAGAGTGCGAAGACAAATACATCACGAGAGAAGAGATCCTTGACATGTTCATCGAAAGACTCCCTTTGTCCAAAAAGATGGAAAAGAGCGTCGTTATTTTTGATGGTTTTACGGGCTTTACTCCGATACAGATTAAGGCGATTGTCGCTGTTTTAAACAAGGCAAAGGACGTTTATATTACGTTTCCGTTTGATAATGATCCTGCAGATAAACCGAACAATTATATAAAAGATGATAATTCGATATTTAATCTGACCAAAAGAAATATGTCGGAAATAAAAGATAAATATGACCCGAATGGCATTAATATTAAGGACGATATACGTTTGACAACCGACTATAGACATGCGAACAATTCCGAACTCGCATTTCTCGAAAAGAATCTTTTCAGAAAAGAAAACGTAAGTATGAAGGCAGCCGGAGCTATCGAGATTAACAAATGCTCCGATGTTGACAGCGAATGCCATATCGTCTGCGAAGCAATCTTAAAAGAGATTGAGAAAAAGAACTACAGATATCGTGATATTGCGCTTATCTGTGCTGATATGACGAAGTACAGAAAACCTCTTGAAAAGTATCTTTCAAGATACGGCATACCTTATTATCTTGATGCGAACCGAAGTATCATTAACAATCCTCTGGTAAAATATATACTTTCGATTACGGAGATTCTTAAATATAATTTCCAAATCGAAGATGTATTAAAAATGCTTAGAACCGGTGTGTCTCCTTTTGAGGATGAGGAAATTGACAGGTTGGAAAATTATATTTACGCAAGAGGAATCAAAGGTGCTGCTAAATGGAAAAGCGAGTTTTCATTTACCAGCGCTGAACAAAGGGATAATGGCGAAAACTTAAGCTATATGAATTCTCTTCGTGAAAGGTTCATCGGTATTTTTGAGGAAATATCAAGTAACGGTGTAAGAAAGAGAAAACTTTCGGAATGGATCAAGCAAATCTACAACATTCTCGAGACAGGCAATGTTGCAGATAAAATGGGTCAATTAAGCGAGGAACTTAAAGAAAACTATGATATCAGCGTATCTATGGAGTACGCAGGCATATACAACAAAATCATTGAATTATTCGATGTTCTGACAGACCTTATGGGAGAAGAGGATTATACCATCAAGGAACTGTCTGACATATTAAAGGTAGGCTTTTCTGAAATCAGAGTTGGCGTGCTTCCTCAGAAAGTGGATTCTGTTTTAGTCGGAGATATGCAGAGAACCAGACTAAGAGAGATAAAGGCTCTCTTTATCGTGGGTGTTAATGACGGAAACATTCCCTGTTCCGGAGTATCGGGCGGTCTATTATCTGTTCCGGACAAAGAGGAATTAAAGAGAGCAGAATGCAATCTCGCACCTACAAGTGACGAGCTTGCATTTATTGAACAGTTGTACATTTATCTGGGATTAACCAAGCCTACAGATAAACTGTTCATTTCTTTTGCCACTGTTGGAAGCAAGGGTGAAAGCCTGATTCCTTCATACCTGATTGAAGTATTAAGGAATATGTATGAGGGACTATCGATTAATATTTGTACAACTTATAAACCCAATCTTTTTGAAACAGATATCAAAGATGATACCGGACGTCTTCTCGGACTCTATGTTTCCGGGCTTGAAGTGGATGAAGAGAAGTTATTTAAGAATATCGGAATACTGCGTACTACGGAAGAAGGCAGGGAATGGTGCGACAAGGTTATTGAGAATGCGTTTAGAGAACACAAGCCTACTGTTATTAACGAAAAAACCGCAAAAGAATTGTATGGAAATTTGTTAAAGGTATCGATTTCAACGCTTGAACAGTTTGCAAGGTGTCAGTACGCATATTTTGTGGGAGACGGACTCAAACTTTCAGAGAGAGAAGAATATGGTCTCGAAAGTATGGATATGGGAAACCTCGCTCATGGTGTGCTTGAAGAAGTCGGCAAGAAATTAAATGACAGTAAACTTGATTTTTCGACGGCTGAAGAAGCGTTCCTAAATGAGGAAATTGACCTCGCTGTTGAAAAGTTTACAAGCGGATATAACGGGGATCTTTTAAAATCCGACGAGAAGACCAGATACTATGTCAAACAGCTTGCAAGGATTATGAAGCGTACGGCGAAGACACTGGGATTTCAACTTTCAAAAGGCAAGTATAAGCCTGAAAT
>JAEEOJ010000048.1 GCA_016284175.1 Lachnospiraceae bacterium
CAAACTCTCTATAAAAATATGTTTGAATTTAATCCGTCCCGAATAAACTGCTTAGCTTATTCTTAACGTTTACTTTAGGTTTTCTTTCTCTGAAATTTACTCTCCATCTACTCGATGGTTTTTAGAATTTTCAGGGTTGCATTGCTGTTTATTTGTCAAGGTTCTGTCACTGCCCGTTTTTTTGGCAGTGCTTGACTATCTTATCATTTCAATATTGCCTTGTCAACAACTTTTTTAAGAAATTTTTAAATAATTTTATTTCTTATAATTATGTATTAATACACTAACAATTTAGCATGTGAAAGGGCTGCTTTTTGACAGCCCTTTTTTTATTCTTTATTCGTTTCTGTAATCGGTTACTCTCTTGGTCTTTTTCTCCGATCTCGGAAGTGTACCGATGGGTACTACGGTTACTCTTGGAGTAACGCCTACATAGGTCTTAAATACTCCTGTGATCTCCTTAGCCATGTTTTCAAAGCTTACTCTTCCTTCGCCTTCTACGGTAAGAAGGAATACGTCTTTGTTCTTGTCGTCTTCGTGAGCAAGGGTTACGCGGTATTCGCTGGTAGCGCCGTCAACCTTTGCAAGCATTTCTTCAACAAGTGCAGGGAACATATTTACGCCATGAATCTTAAACATGTCGTCGCTTCTGCCTTTTATGATGTCAAGTCTCGGATACTTGCATCCGCACTTGCATTCGCCGGGAACGATTCTGGATAAGTCGTGGGTACGGAAACGAAGAAGGGGTGCGCCTTCTTTTACGAGCGTTGTGATAACAATTTCGCCTTCCTCACCGTCGGGAACGTTTTCGCCTGTCTCGGGATTGATGATTTCGATGTATAAATAATCATCGAAGCAGTGCATAGCTGTTTCGCCGGGGCAGTTGATACCGATTCCGGGGCCGTAGATTTCTGTCAGTCCGTAAATATCATAGAGTTCGATGCCTAAACCTTCGCGGATGGTCTCACGCATTTTATCGCTCCAGCGCTCGGAACCGATTACACCTTTTTTAAGATGAATCTTGTCGCGGATGCCTCTCTTGTTGATTTCTTCTGATAAAAGAAGTGCATAGGATGATGTTGCACAAAGAACGGTGGACTCAAGATCCATCATCATCTGAATCTGCTTTTCTGTATTGCCGGGTCCCATAGGGATAGCCATTGCGCCGAGTCTTTCGCAGCCTGCCTGGAAGCCTACACCTGCGGTCCAGAGTCCGTATGCGGGTGTAATGTGGATACGGTCTTTATTGGTAATGCCTGCAAGACGATAGCATCTCTCAAACATAATAGCCCAGTCTTCAACGTCCTTCTTGGTATAAGGAATGATAACGGGTTTGCCTGTTGTACCTGAAGATGAGTGGATTCTTACAACCTCTTCGTCCGGCACTGCCTGTATTCCGAGAGGGTATGCGTTTCTTAAATCCTGCTTGTCCGTAAAAGGAATCTTGTAGAAATCCTCCACGGAGTTGATTTCGGTCAGTCCCATCTCGCTGTATTTTTTGCCGTAGTAGTTGCCACTTGCAATGAGTCTTTTAACCTGTTTGTCGATAAGGGATAACTGTTCTTTTGAAGGTGTCATTTTTTACTCCTTATTATAGTTTTTTAATATACTTCTTTAATAACTCTTATTATTTATATATTTATATATTTTATATTATATAAATTTACTTATTGTTCTTTCCGACTTCGACGCCGTGAAGAAATGCTTTCTTGTTAACTTCCACAAAGCTGGCTTTAACGCTTGTCTCGATGGTTGATAAAAGATCCTCCTCGGAAAAAGGAAGGAAACCTGCGCCCTTGGCTACGCCGAGCACTGCCACATTGAAAAACTTGGACGATCCGAGTTCTGCGCAAAGTTCATCTGCGTTAAGTACAACGAGATTGCCGATCGTCTTTCTAAGATATTCGGTCATTTCTTTTCCGTCATATCCTGTGGGATTTAACGATTCTGTTACGGGCTTTAAGCATACTTCATTGGTAATAACCGCTCCGCCTTTTTTAAGGTAGTCTAAATTTCTGACTGCTTCCGAAGGCTCGAATGCGATGATAAGGTCTGCGCATTTTTTAGGAATTAAAGGTGAGTATGCGTCTTTGCCTATACGAACGTGACTTGTAACGGGGCCGCCACGCTGAGCCATACCGATGGTTTCCGCAGAATGAACCGTCTCGCCCTTTTTCTCGGCTGCTGCCGCAAGAAGTTTGGATGCGAGAACTGTTCCCTGTCCGCCTACGCCGCAAAGTAAAATATTGTAAGACATCTAGCGCACCTCCTTTTCGATGGCACCCATCGGGCAAACCTGAGCACAGAGATTGCAGCCGGTGCACATTGATGTATCGATAATAACTTTTTTATCATCGACAGAAATTGCGGGACAGCCAATTTCACGGATGCACTTTTTACATCCGATACACTTGTCTGTAACAGCGCATTTTTCGGTCGGTTTGAAAAGTGCAACGCAGGGAGATTTAAAGATTATTGCTTTTACGCCCTTTGCGTCTGCACATTCGTTGATTGCTTTCTTGGCTTCTTCAAGGTCTAAGGGATTGACTGTTAATACCTTTTCAATTCCCATTCCTAAAAGAATCTTTTCGATGCTGATTTTATTTACAACATCACCCATCATGTTCATGCCTGTGCCGGGATGAGGCTGATGTCCTGTCATAGCCGTGGTTGAATTATCAAGCACGCATAAAATCATGTCTGCTTCATTGTAAATTGCATTGGCAATTCCGGTCATACCTGAAGCGAAGAATGTGGAGTCTCCGACAAATGCAAAGTTAACTGTTTTCTCATCCGTCCAGTGAAGACCCTGAGCCATTGTAATTCCTGCGCCCATGCAAAGACATGTATCTACCATATCAAGAGGCATTGCATTGCCGAGCGTGTAACATCCGATGTCTCCGGAGAAGTTTGCCTTTCTGTCTTTCATCGCCTGCTTAACCGCATAAAAACTTGCTCTGTGAGGGCAGCCTGCGCAGAGTACGGGCGGACGCATAGGAGGTGTGGGAATATCCGAAGTATCAGCTTTGCTTTCTTCGATTGTATCGCCAAGGAATTTTGCGATTTCCGCTGCTACTCCTTCGGCTGTGTTTTCGCCTGCCAAAGGTGAATTGCCTGTGTGCTTTCCAAGGACTTTTATCTTAAGCTGTTTCTTACCGATTAACTGTAAGAGTTCTTCTTCAAGATAAGGGAAGAGTTCTTCCACTACGAGCACTTCATCAACGCCTTCCAGTGCTTTTATGAGGAATTTCTCGGGCAGAGGATGAGGTGTTGCCACTCTGATTAAAACAACGTCTTCTCTGTCCTGGATATATTCTTTTGCATATGCATATCCTGCACCGCCTGCAAGAACTGCTTTTTTGTTTACAGCCTTACCCTGAACGGTGTTGAATTTATAATCCGAAAAATCATCGCCGATGGCGGGATTTCTCTTTTCAATCATTTCGTGATTCATTCTCGAAAGACGGGGGAAAATTACGAAACGTTTTGAATTCTTTACAAAACCGGGAACTTCCTTGGGTTTTGCGTTCTCATCATATGTAATGCTTCCATACGCATGATCGATTCTGGTGGTCGGTCTGAAGAGTACGGGAGTTTTATATTTCTCTGAATATTCGAAAGCGTCCTGAATCATTTCATATGCTTCTTCAACGCTTGCGGGATCAAACACGGGGATACGGCAGTACTTTGCAAAAAGTCTTGTATCCTGTTCGGTCTGTGATGAAATGGGGCCGGGATCGTCTGCGGATACTACTACAAGTCCGCCTTCAACTCCGACATATGCAAGTGACATAAGAGCATCGGATGCTACGTTAAGACCCATCATTTTCATTGTGACTAAACATCTAGCACCTGCATAGGAAGCACCTGCTGCCACTTCCATGGCTGCCTTTTCATTGATGGACCATTCTACGTGAATGGCTTTATCCTTATTTCTTTTAGCAATCGTATCGACGATTTCGGACGAAGGAGTTCCGGGATAACCGCACGCTAAATTAACTCCTGCCGCAATTGCACCGAGCGCTATCGCCTGATTGCCCATGACATATTCTTTTTTCATACTTCGTTCCTTATCCTTTTCCTTACATGAAAAAAGTAGTTCGAACCAAGCTTCCGCCAAGCCGAAATACTTTTTTATCATACCATTATTTTATGAAAAAAACCATTGTTACTTAAATCATGTAAATGCCGAAAAAGATTGCAATATTTTTTACGAGGAAATTAAGTGTCAAAATGCCAAGCCCGATGTAGATGAGTACGAAAGGACTGAGCTTAGCAAAACACTTTTTGTTGTGACGGTAAAGAAATGAATTGATCGTGTAAAAGAAATACGCAAAGTATGTGTACGGCACAAAGGGATGAAAATAAAAGCTCTTTAAAATATGCAGATGCACGAGGTAGTTAAATGCTCTGGTACCGCCGCAGCCCACGCAGTAAAAGCCCGAGAACTTTCTGAACATGCATTCTCCGCCGGCAGCAATTATTTTGTCGCCTTTGAATATAAAAAGAAGCGTACCTGCTATCATAAAAGGAAGCAGTACGAGGCAGATACGATATAAAAGCAGATGTTCTATATCCATTTCTCTGTAATTTTTCTTTTTGCAGTATTCGCTTAATTTGGACATAATATGTTATAATACTCTTTGTGAAAATTACTTTATTCGGAGGTTATCATGTGGATTGCCGACAAATGGAAAGATTATGAAGTCATTTCAACGTCCGGTGGAGAAAAGCTCGAACGCTGGGGAGACTATATTCTCGTCAGACCCGACCCACAGGTAATATGGAATACGCCGAAGTACAATCCCGGCTGGAAGCATTTTAACGGCCATTACCATCGCTCAAGCAAGGGCGGCGGAGAATGGGAGTTTAAAAATCTTCCCGAGGAATGGAGCATTCATTACGAAGAACTCACATTCAATTTAAAGCCTTTTGCATTTAAGCACACGGGGCTTTTCCCCGAGCAGGCTGTTAACTGGGACTGGTTTTCGGATATCATAAAAAAGCAGCTGTCCGACAATCCGGACAGAACTTTTAAAGTGCTCAATCTCTTTGCATACACGGGCGGCGCCACACTCTCTGCGGCAAAAGCCGGTGCTTCTGTGACTCATGTAGATGCCTCAAAAGGTATGGTCACATGGGCAAAAGAAAACGCCATTTCTTCCGGCCTTGGTGATGCGCCGATAAGATGGCTCGTGGATGACTGTGTCAAATTCGTTGAAAGAGAAATCCGTCGTGGAAACAAATATGACGGTATCATCATGGATCCTCCTTCATACGGAAGAGGCCCTAAAGGCGAAATCTGGAAAATCGAAGATTCCGTATTTCCTTTTATTGAACTGACCACGCAGTTATTAAACGAAGATTCCGCATTCTTTTTAATCAATTCATATACCACGGGACTTCAGCCTGCAGTACTTTCATATATGCTTAATACCTGCATTAAACCGAAGTTCGGCGGAGAAGTTGTATCCGATGAAATCGGTCTGCCGGTTTCCGAAAACGGTTTAGTTCTTCCGTGCGGTGCAAGCGGCAGATGGGTAAAGTACTAATCCGCAGAATAGATTGCAATGTATTCAATCTTCGCGCTTAAGGAATATCCGTTTTCCGTAAGGAAATCTTCAAGGTACTGTTCCTTGCGATAGGACTTGTTGGGATTGTAGGCATCAGCCATGTAATCCGTGTTTATAAATATAATCGGCTTGTCATCAAGACTGTCGATATCGTTAGCAAATTCATCATAAGAAAACGAACCTAAATTGGGCCATGTGTGAGAAATCGCGCATGGCATTTTTAGTATGTATTCAAGTCCCGGAATATCTCCGTAGAAAATCGCTCTCCTGCCTTCATATCCCTTATCGTTTACATACGATGTCAGCTCTTCGATAAGCGCCGCTCTCTCGGAATTTGTATGCATTCCGACAAGCACTTCGTTGCCCTCGATTTTTGTGCTGTTTTTAGCAGGAAAACCGGGGTCGCGGAAAATAAACACAAAACCGAATAAAATACACTGAATTGTTGCAGTCACAATAAGCAGGAATAAAATAATTCTCGTTGCAACCATTGTGTTTCTCGCTTCAAGATCGAGAATCTCATAAAAGTTCCTTCCCTTGAAAAGTTCGTTCCAGATCATAAACAAAACTGCGGGAGCAACTAAAAACAAATTGTTCATTGAAGGATACAGCGAATTGTTGCTTCCAAGAGGCGTAATCCAGACTATCACAAGCACAGCCGTTGCAATCAGTTTGTGCACAAGTTCGTTTCGTTTTCTAAGCATCGTCCATACGGACATAATGTTTGCGATCATAAAAAATACAACCATCCAGAAATGCATCGAAGAATAGTCACTGTATTTAAATGTAAATACATGATTTCTGTATGCCCATAAAATGAAGAGTCCGTATAAAACAAACTGTGCCACAATGGTGATTATTCTTGCGTAATGTCTCTTCATAATTGCACTTACCGCAAAACATAATGCGGTAATGCCGATAAGAAGAATAAAACACTTATAATAGGTCGTGTATGCTTTGATGATTGCCATTATCATTCCTGCAGGTTTGTAGCCAGTATTTTCTCCGGTCATTGAGAAAAGGGAAATAACCATATTCGGAATTGATGAAAATCCGTATTTGATTCCTATAAGTCCGACGTTTGCAGCTATACCTGCAAAGAATCCGCCGACGCAGATTAATGTATCAACCAGTCCGTATGTGAACTTTTTCTTTTTAAGACCTGCGCTGAACCATACAACCACAATGAGTGCGGTTTCTGTAATGTTTGGGAATCTTACGAAGACATTGAATGCCAGGATAACGCCTGCGAATGCAAGACCCCATCGTTTTTCTTTTATGAGGGATTCAACCAGAACTATTACAGCAAATGTGAAAAGAAGATATGTCAGGTAATTGTAAAGGATTGTGGTCGGACACCAGAAAAGTGAAATTGCAAGAATTTCTCCGACAAATACAAATACTCTTGGCATATATTTCTTTAAGAAAAGATATGAAAAAACGACTCCGGTAACGGGTACCAGTGTCGTATAAAATTTCATTCCGAGCCACGTTGCACCAAAAGGAAGCATCGTAAAAAACTTGCCGAGCATATTTGCCCAGAAAGTAGCAACGGTCCAGGTAAGATTCATCTTATCTAAGTTTTCGTAATTGCCGAGGCTGTAAGCGGTATCGGTAAATTCGACACCGAATGCGAGATGAAGAAAAGGAAACAAAACAAGGACCGCAATAAAAATGCAGTCCAAAACAATGAGTTTTGTTTTTTTATTATTCTTCTTCTCTTTTTTATCCATATTTACTCTTCTTCGGATAATTTGCCGACCTTCTCACGAATTACATACTGAGGTGAATTGTTCATGCAGATGTAGATTCTGCCGATGTACTCGCCGATAAGTCCGAGCATCAGCATAAGCATTCCGCCCATGAAAACCAGTACCGACATGAGTGCGGAGAAACCTGCCTGCACATCGTTCATAAGGATGAACTTTTTAATAATTGTATATATTCCGTAAAGAAAGCCTGTTCCCGCACAGAAACATCCTATTGCGGTGGCAATTCTTAAAGGCTTGATTGAAAATGCGGTAAAGCCGTTAAACCAGAGTGAGAAAAGTTTTGCAAGAGTATATCCGCTCTCGCCCACGCTTCTTGCTCTGTGGTTAACTTCCACATTTGCAACATTCTTGGTTGCTCGTAAAACAAGACCGATTACGTATGCATAAGACTGCTCGTATCTGAGCATATCGTCAACCACAAATCTCTTGGCTGCGAAGTAACTTGAAACCTTTAATTCCTTGGGTTTTCCAAGCATGATTCTGGTCATGAGTTCGTTTACTTTGCTGCCGAAATTTCTGAAGCCCGAGTGCTGCTTTTTGCCGTAGCTTGCATAGCAGACATCATAGCCTTCATCAAGCTTGTCAAGAAGCTTTCCTACTTCGTCAGCGGGTGTCTGTCCGTCGTCGTCAAGACATACCACAACATCTCCGGTTGAGTGTCTCATACCTGCCATAAGTGCGCAGTGCTGACCGAAGTTTTTCGCAAGATCGAGTCCGAGAATATTCTTGTTCTCTGCTACGAGCTGCTTTATTACTTCATATGTTTTGTCGGGCGAACAGTCATTAACAAGAATGATTTCAAATTCATGTCCGATTGTCGCCATTGTGGTTTTAATCTCCTCCACTACATCAGAAAGAGTTTTCTCCGATCTGTAGCAGGGGATTACAAAACTGATTTTCATCTTTGTCTCCGTTTGTTTTTATTTTTATTGCATAAAGAATGTTATTCCCTGAGTCAGTCTTACAAAGAAGAACACTCCGCAGTATGTATGATAAATAAGCAGTGCCACCGTAAGTACACAGAATATTGTTTTAAAAACATCCGTTGCGGCAAATTCTTTGTTCTTTATTTTTTCAATTAATTCTTTTATGGTCTTTGCAAAGTAGATAATGCTTACCACGAAAAGAATAAAAATGCAGAAATCGTATCCCCACGCAAAGTTGTCATCGAGTTCTCTCTGGCCTGTTTCGCGAAGGAGAATGTATTCGGCAAATGCCACAAACCACATCGCCCATGAGAGTAAAAAGAAGCGGTGTGTGAGTCCTCTCTTTTTATCCTTAAAATCAAGGAACGTATCCCTGAGTACCGGAACTATGTTAAAGAGCAGAATCACTATCGGAAACGCTGCCGAAAGAATCATCGTAAAATAAGGTTTTTCGGCCCTTAAATAAACACTGTAAAGAGGTTCTATTACAATTCCGTTACCTGTTTCTTCTCCGAAAAGAACGTACTCCTGGAACAGTATTACCGCTACCGAAGGAATTACGGTCAGTGCGCAAAGCAAGAGTCTTTTAAGAGGTACTCCGAGTATCCGGTCGACTATTAAGAAAAGAAGCGCTACGGGTGCAAACACAAGGATAAAATTGGTTTTTACCGATGTCGTAATCGCAAGTAAAATCGCAAATGCAATTACTTCTAGGGCGCTCATTTTTTCTTTGTATTTTTCGGATATAAAAAGGTACAAAATGATGCATATAAGTGCCGTGAATTTCATCACTATATATGTCGAATTGTGCCATATACTTCCCGACTGATAACCGATATATCTGTACGGCTGAATTGCTCTTATGTATGCGGGTGCAACAAAGCCCGACATCGCCGTTAAAACTATCGCCGCTTTTGTTTCAAGTTTGTTGTTTCTTAAAAGAATATATGTTAGTGCAATCGTGCCTGCTTCGCATATGCAGAGGAAAGATGCTATCGCAAAATGGAAACCAAATTCAGGCAGGAATGCAAACAGTCTGAAAATAACTGCGAGTATGCTGTATCCCCAGCCGTCGAGCGCCATTTCTATGTGTGCGAAAAGATCCGATTCGTACTTTCCCGTGACCGGAAACAGCGTCTGGTTGTAGTGAAGCAGAACCAGTTCGAAACAGTAAAACGTAAATCCGATTACGGCAGGGATTATAAAAAACGCATTTATTATTTTTTTCTTGTTATCGCTTTTCAAAATCCTTTTTCTCCAGCTCCATAAAAATCACTTCGAGCGTTTCGCCATCGATATTTAATGTATCAACTCTGTCGATTTTCTTAAATCCGGCTTTTTCGTAGCTTCTTACTGCGCCCGGATTGTCTTTAAAAACTCGTAAAAAAATCTTTTCCAGACCAAGTTCTTCGAAAGCATATTTAAGAATAAGTTTCGCACTCTTTGTGCCCACACCTTTTCCTCTTGCGCCTTCCTCGCCGATGAATATTCCGTACTCGGCTTCTTTGGTATCTAAATCAATATCACGTAAATAAACGCTTCCGACTGCTTCGCCGTTTAAAAGAATGATAAACTGCGCAGCCTTTCCGGCTTCAACGTAAGTTTTAAGCCATGCCTCGTGACTTTCCTTCGTAAAAAGTCTGCGGTCTATGAATCGGCTGTTCACGTATTCGGAATTACGCCATTTAACAATATTTTCCGTATCGTCATATGTAATTGGACGTATGGTTACTTCGTTAGTCATTATCTGTAAAACTCTTTTACTTTGCCGATGATGTATTCAATCTCGTCTTCCTTAAGTCCGTAGTAAAGCGGAAGTCTAACAAGTCTCTCGCTTTCCTTTGTAGTGTATACATCTTCGCCGTTAAATCTGCCGAACACTTTGCCTGCGGGTGCGCCGTGAAGAGGAATGTAGTGGAATACAGCCATTATGCCGTTTTCACCAAGGAACTTGATGAATGCACTTCTCTCTTCCAAATCCTTACACTTTAAGTAGAACATGTGCGCATTGTGCTTGCAGTCCGTGGGAACAAAAGGTCTCTCGATGCGTTCTTTGTTTTCGAGTTCTTCGAATGCATCATAGTACTTATTCCAGGTGTTCATTCTGTCAGCGGTAATTTCATTTGCAAGCTCAAGCTGCGCATAAAGATAAGCTGCATTAAGTTCACTCGGAAGATATGATGAACCTGCATCGACCCATGTGTATTTATCAATCTGTCCGCGGAAAAATTTTGCTCTGTTGGTACCTTTTTCACGAACGATTTCTGCATGCTCAATGTTTTCTTCATCACGGATTAAAAGTGCTCCGCCTTCACCCATGGAGAAGTTCTTTGTCTCATGGAAAGAGAAGCATCCGTAATCACCAAATGTACCGAGTGCCTTGCCCTTATATTCGGACATGATTCCCTGTGCGGCATCTTCTATTACCATCAGATTGTGATTCTTTGCAATCTCCATAATCTTATCCATTTCGCAGGATACGCCTGCATAATGAACCGGAACGATTGCTTTTGTTTTGTCGGTGATTGCATCTTCGATTAAGTTTTCGTCAATGTTCATCGTGTCGGGACGAACATCCACAAATACTGCTTTTGCACCTCTAAGGACAAACGCATCAGCTGTGGAAACGAATGTGTAGCTCGGCATAATTACTTCGTCGCCGGGTTTTATATTACTTAAAATAGCCGCCATTTCGGTTGCGTGTGTGCAGGAGGTTGTAAGAAGTGCTTTGGTTGTGCCTGTCTTGTTTTCAAGCCACTCGTTGCACTTTTTGGTAAACTCTCCGTCACCGCAGATCTTCTGATTTTCTACGGCCTGTTTAATATAATCCATTTCTTTTCCCGTAAAGGGAGGTACGTTAAATCTGATCATTTTTTCTCCGCGCGTTTTTAACGCTAACTATTTATTTTCTTTTCTTTTAGGAGCAAAAAGTCCGAAAAGAACTCTTCTTACAAAATCAATTACTATTCCGACCGCAAAGAT
The DNA here is from genome assembly GCA_016284175.1 of Lachnospiraceae bacterium. Lineage (GTDB taxonomy): Bacteria > Bacillota > Clostridia > Lachnospirales > Lachnospiraceae > UBA3766. The sequence goes on from JAEEOJ010000048.1 coordinate 11,254, forward strand.
TGCAAGTATTGTTCCTAAAAGATGCAAAAGGAACAGCGGTGTGCCGGAAACTTTTTCAACATTAAACCACTCGGGCCACAAATATCTTAAAAGCTTATGCTCGTGTAAAAGATATACGCCGAAGGTTCCCTGTGATGCAAAAAGGATAATATTTGCAAGCCACTTCGGAGCTTTTGTCTCGTGCTTAATCGCAAAGAGGAAGAGGCATACGCTTGCAATAAATATCAAAAGTGAATTGTACGGATAGAAATTCTTTGCATATCCGCCGAGCTTTCCTACGTACAAATCTATGAGCAAAAGCCCTTTGCCAAGGATGAATGCACTTATTGCCGAGGCAAATGAAATTAACAGATAAATCCATCTGTTTAACTTGAAATCTTCGGGATATTTTCTGATGTATGCGGCCACAAGATAGAGGCAAGCAAACCAGCAGATATCCATTCCTTCAAGGTCTGTTAAAGGCTGTGTAAACGGAAGGATTGTGTTCCATACCGAGAACACTGCTATCGCTGCGATAATAATGCCTTTAAGCTGCTTTTTATCCATTGCGTCGATTCCTTTGTTAAGGAAGGGGAAGAACAAATACAAAAGCATGTAAACCGTTGCAAACCAGTAATGGCTGCCGGTCACGGGCATTACAAGAGGTATTACATCATAGATGCCGTTTGCCAGATTAAGATGCCCCTTTGTGACTATCGCAAATATTGCTGTAATAATCCATGAGTAGAAAATTATCTGTGCCCAGAGCGTAATAACTTTTTTTGCCTTAAACTCCGATTTCGAAAGGAAATATCCGCTAATCAACACATAAACATTTACGCTGCCCATGCAGAGCGCTTCGATAATCCACGCGATGTTTCTGTTTAAACCCATTTTGAGTTCAAACTCTTTTAAAACGCCGCCCTTATCGAGATAATGGAGCGTTATTATCATCAGCATCGCAACTATTCGAAGGATTTCCATATTCAGTTGGCGTTCTTTTTTTTCACTCATTCTTCGTCAGTTGTTTTTGAAACAATATATCTCGGTCTTCCCTTAACTTCTTCATAAATACGTGCAAGATAATGGCCCATAATTCCGAGGCTTATCATAATGCATCCGCCGATGATTAAAAGTAAAAGAATAACCGTTGTAAATCCGTCTGCAGCAACTCCGATAAAGTAATTTACCAGCGTTTCGATACCGAGTGCCAGTGAGAAAATCATCAGAAGCACACCGAGTACAAATACCGCTTTTAAAGGAGCGGTCGTAAAAGAAGTGGTATTTGAAATTGCATATGCAACAAGTCCGGAGAACGACCATTTGCTCTTTCCGGCTTTTCTCTCTGCAACTTCAAATGTTACGGATGTGCTCTTAAAACCTGCCCAGAACGAAAGTGCTCTGAAGAACGTGTTTCTCTCAGGCAGTTCAAGAAGCGCTTCAACCACTTTTCTGTCAAGGAGTTTGAAATCGCTTGTTTTATTTAAATCCATCTTCATAAGTGAACTCATGATACCGTAAAAGATAGCTGAGAACATTTTGTAGAAAGGATTTTCCTTGCCTCTTTTAGACTTGATTCCTTCGATGACTTCATAGCCTTCTTCCCAGAGTTTGTACATCTCAATTAAAGTTGCGGGCGGATGCTGAAGGTCACAGTCAATCACTGCCACACAGTCACCCTTCGCATATTCAAGACCTGCAAAAATCGCAGCTTCTTTGCCGAAGTTTCTTGAGAACTGTATGCCGCCGATTCTTTTATCAGCTTTGGAAAGTTTTTCCACAATATCGAAAGTTTTATCCGTTGAGCCGTCGGAAACAAAGAGCAGATCGTATTCGATACCTGCACCCGAAAGAGTTTCGCCGATGACTTTGGCTGTATTTTCGATATTGTCTTCCTCGTTAAACGAAGGAATAATTACGGTCATTTTTCCCATTGGTTTACTCCAGTTTAATAAACATGATTCCGTTAACTATTTTTATACTGTTCTTATCGGGGAACGTGCTCATCTCCATATATTCTTCGGAGAAATACATGTCTGTGACATACGGACCCGTAAGAATATTGAGCTTCGCACCCAAATAATTTTTCATGAATTCCTCATACTGCTCGCCGCGATAGAATAAGAAATCTCCGTCCGTTCCTCGGATTTTGGATGTTATCTTATCGGTTAATTCCGTCGAAGGATAACTCTTTTCGCTAATCTCTCCGACCATACATATAGGCATTCCCTGCACATATCCGGGCGTCTGTTCAATCCTGTCAAGAAGCCTTACACAGTATGCGTAGGACTTTTCATACTGCTGCTGAAGATTGAAGTATGCAATGTTATCCATTAACAGAAAATTATAACATAATAACGCCACCAAGACCACCGATACGGTTTTGGGTATGATGAGCTTGTCTTTTACGGTTTCGAATGCAGAAATGACTTTTTCGGCTATTATTACGATTGCCACGATAAAGATAACCCACTGCAGTCTCATTACAAGATGGTACTCACCTTCGGGTGACATCATAAGGAGCACGGTGTTGGCGCCAAAAGGCATTAAACCTATGCTTAAGAATAATATCAGCCAGCTGTACCATTTTTTGAATGCTTTGTTTTTTACGAACAAAACAAAGATTGCAACCATAGATGCCGATACGAGCGTACTCATAATAATCATGGTTAAGAAGTTGTTAACGAAGATTCTTCCGCTGAATGCAAAAGCAACGAAATCGTAATACATTTTGTACAGTCTTTCGGGAATTGAAGAAAGACTTATGTGAGTCATTTCGTTGATACCCTGATATGTATCAAGTTCCTTCTGCTGAGCGAAGAGGCATATTTTCAATACAACATAGTATATTGCTCCGCCGCCGATTCCCATCATTATGTACTTGAATCCCTTGTTCCAGAGCGTGTAAATATCTTCGTTGTCGATTACCGCAAAAATAATATCGAACAGACATAAAAGAATCGCAACCGAAACATACGCCTGATAAGTACCGAGGCTTAATGCAAGGAAAACCATTCCGCCGAAAAATCCGAATTTGTATTTCTTGCTGATGTATGCCGCAACTACCGCAAAGAGGAGTCCTAACATATATCCGTCAACCGTATACATATACGACATTGTTGACGCAACGGCGGGGAATGTAACCATTACCGCGGGTACCAGAATTAATGTTGTTTTTTTCTTAACATCGAAAAATCTCGTAACAAAAACAGCACTTATCGACAGGAATATAATTGCCAGAAGACCGTTTACGAAATTGAGATCGTAAAACGATGAGAGGCCGCATGCCACAGTTAAAAACCATCTTCCTGACGTAACCATATTCTGGTCAAAATAGAAGTTGGTCATTGAATCGCCGTTCGGGAACTTGTTGACTATCATAAACATATGTGTGATAAGTCCTATTACGATTCCCGAAATAAACGGTACTTTATACTGTTCTTCTTTAAGTTTGTTGATTAATTTTTCCATTATTTTTTCTCTTTCACTATGTAAATGGGTCTGCCCTTTACTTCAAGATATGTTTTAGAAATATACATTCCGATGATACCCACGCTGAAAAGCTGAAGGCCCGAGAAGAATGTAATCATACATGCAAGTGAAGGCCAGCCGCTGACGGGATCTCCGAAAACAAGCGCTCTCACAAAGAGGAATATCAAAGCAACAAAGGCAAGCACGCAGAAGATAAGTCCGATGATTGAGGACCATACAAGGGGTGCTGTCGAAAATGCAACGATACCTTCAATCGAATACTGGAAGAGTTTGAAGAACGACCATTTTGTCTTTCCCGCAACTCTCTTTCTGTTTTCGAAAGGAATCCATTTTGTGTTAAAACCGACCCATCCGAAAATACCTTTGCTGAATCTGTTGTACTCTCCCATTTCAACAATGGCATCAACCATGACGCGCTTCATAAATCTGAAATCTCTTGCGCCGGGAACCATGTCTACCTTTGCGATAAAATGCATCAGGAAATAAAACATATTCGCAAACATGCTTCTTATAGGCGGTTCACCTTTTCTGTCCACACGTCTTGTGGCAACGCAGTCATATCCCTCGTTGATAATGCTGTCGTACATTCCGGGAATAAGTTCGGGCGGATCCTGCAAATCTGCATCCATGATTACAACATAATCGCCGGTAGATTCCTTTAAGCCCGCATACATTGCAGCTTCTTTGCCGAAGTTTCTTGAGAAGGAAACGTAGTGCACTCTTTCGTCTTTTTCTGCAAGTTCTTTGATAACTTCAAGCGTTTTGTCTTTGCTTCCGTCGTTTACGAAAAGGAATTCATAATCAAGCGCAAAGTCTTTAAGCGCTTCGTTGGTCGCCTCATAAAACAAAGGGATTGCTTCCTCTTCGTTGTAGCACGGAACGATTATTGTACATTTTTCTTTTGCTTCGTTACTCATCTTTTTTCTTTCTTTTAACTGTTAACGGTTACTATTTTTATTCGAATTCAACTGAATCAAAATTTTTAACTGTCTTTAAAAACTTACCCGGTGCTTCGATGTGAAGCGATACCAGATCCTTTATATCATCGTCGTATTTTTCGTAGTAATACGGATTGGTCTCAAACTCGGGGAAGCAGTCAAGTATTGCATTCTGCAGCATCTCAAGGAATGATTTTTTCCTTTTGTTTGGAGGTGTTACAGCAATATATGTAAAGAGCGTTTTCATATACATGTCATCAATAAAAGCTGCCTCAACCTCTTCGGGAAACTCTTCGAGAATTTCTCTCTTGTAGCATTCCTCGATAAAATATGTCATGACGTCAAGCCTTTCAAAGAGGTCTTCCTCGCTTGTGTTTTCTTTGGTCTTATCAAAGAAATAAAGGCATTCATCAACATATTTAAAATTCTTTGCACATGCGAGTGCCAGTCTTCCGATACCGAGCTTTTCGAAAAGAAGATTTTCGGGGAACCATAATCCGTTTTCTTCAAAGATTGTTCTCCTGTAAATCTTTGATTCTGCCTTGCCCGGATTGACTATTAAAATTGCCTGTTTCTCATCTTCATCAAGGCTTTCGGCTTCCTTGAAAATCGCCGCATCAGTTTCGTTTGTGTCAGAGTCGTTGGCACATGCAACCACATCTGCATCTGCCACATCTTTTAGGAGTTTTTCTGCGAATAAAGGTGAAATCGTATCACCTGCATTCATAAAAGAAATCCATTCGGATGTGCAGTTTCTTAAGCCTAAATTGAATGCTCCGCCACGGCCGCGTCTTTCAGAGGTGTATAAAACTTTTATCTTTTCATCGTGATTCTGAGAGTATTCCGAAAGCAGTTTTATAACACTCTCGGAAACTGAATCTGCCGCCAGGATAATTTCCATGCTTTCCTTGCCCTGTGCTATAGCGGATTCTATACTTTCGATGATTTTTCTCTCATCTGTATCCTTATCAGTTACTGAGATTATTATACTTAGTTCGTAATTCATATTGTTAGTCTTTCGTCAGTCTTTGCCGCGGTGTATTCTTCGTTTGGGAATCGGGTCCGTATGATGCACAAGCGGGTAATATGGCGCCGTCGCCACTTAACGAGCAAAGCACTTGTGCGCATGCGAGTTTAGTGTGCGCTACGTGCGACATCTTAGCGGGAGCGTGCCCGCGGTGTATCGTGCGGACCCGATTCCCACGCAAGTATTATCTCTCGCGGGTAGCCTTTCCGTTCTCGATACGATAAACCGCATCACATTTCTCGATAGTCTGAAGTCTGTGTGCGATGATAATAAGCGTTTTTCTGCCGTGCAGACTGTTAACCGAATCCATGATTGCCTGCTCGGTATCACCATCAAGCGCACTCGTTGCTTCATCGAGCACAAGCACTTCGGGATCTTCGTAAAGCGCTCTGGCGATGCTGATACGCTGTCTCTGTCCACCGGAAAGTCTGATGCCTCGCTCACCGATACCTGTTTCAAGTCCTTCGGGAAGTCCTTTTACGAACTCGTCAAGCTGTGCTTCTTTTAATACTTCCCAGATACGGTTCTCGTCTATTTCATCTTCGGGAATACCGAATGCAACATTCTTTCTGATGGAATCGTCTAACATGAAAACGGTCTGCGGAATGTAGCCTATATTCTTAAGCCACTTTCTGTAGTTTTCATTAGAAAGAGTATCCTTTCCGTCCGCAAGCACTTCGCCGGATTCAAGTTTTAAGAGGCCGAGCATAACATCCACAATCGTGGATTTGCCCGCACCGGTGGTACCGACGATTCCGACAGCGGAACCGACGGGTATATCCATACTCGCTCCGTTAAGTACATATACCTCTGAATTCGGATACTTGTATTTAATGTTTTTAAGTTCGATTTTTTCTTTTACTTCGAGTTTTTCCTTAGGTCTCTCAAGCGATGCAACTTCGGAGTTTTCATCGGAAATTTCGTCCTGAAGATTATCCGATACACCCATAAAGAAAGGCTCAAAATAGGAAATGTTATTTAAGCAGTTGTTAATTCTGTTGGCGGAAGGCATAAGACGCATCAACGCCATAATAAATACGCCCATTGTTTCAAGAACATTTGAAACATCAACACCTTCTAAGTAAATGGTTAACAGATAAAATACAATCGCAATAATGCAGACTACTTCGATAATCAGTCTTGGAACATTACTTAAAAGCGTGTATTTCTGAACCGCATTTACATATCCTTTCCCGCATTCAATGTAGCAGTCGGAGAAGTACTTTTCTTTTCCGCCGATTTTTACTTCTTTTATGCCCGTGACGGTCTGGTTAATCCATTTAAACAGTCCCGAATAAAAGTCCTGATTGTCTTTGCCGGCTTTGTATAAAACGGGCTTTAAAACTATCTTTATAAGCAGGAGTGTTATTCCTAAAAGAACCGCAAAGAACAAAGTCATCAAAGGGCTCTGGTCGATGCAGAGGATAATCAGTGTGGCAAATACTATAAGCTCGGACACTAAAAGCATCAGCGACTGAATCAGTGCATACATGTTGTTAACATCGGATGTGATATTACGCTGTATTACCGCTGTGTCGGCGTTTAAATAGTATTCGTAATTCTTTCTGATGTAATTCTTCATCATCCTCTCGGATGTTCTGAACTGGTTGGAATAAATAAATCTGTAAAGCAGTTTTTGTTCAAGGTAAAGGAATGCATTCTTTAAAATAAATGCAAAAATAATGCTGACCAGAACTGCTATCGAGAAGGCTTTTTCTGTCGTAAAAGGCGATACCGAGTATGCCCATGCAAGGTACCATTTCTCCTGAATTGCGTTCGGGGTAAAAAGTACCGTTACCACAGGAATAATGAGTGCTACGGAACATGCTTCCAGTATTGCTCCTATAAACATCAGAAATACAAGTCCGACTAATGATCTTTTCTGTTTTCCGTCCAGAAGCTTCGAGAGCTTCTTAAGTATCTTCATTAATTCTTCTCTTTTCTTTCTTTTATATTCTCAGAGAACTGTCCCTACCTGGTAAAAAAAGCCAAAATAGAACCGTCCCCAATTGGTCATTTTTCTACAGGTTTTCCTTTCAGGAACATAATTTTATTGTGAACCCACTTGCTAAGGCGCGGGATTCGGCTTAATATCTTAAGGTTTCGTCTGTCTTTATCTGCAAGATACCGGTTTTCCTTAATATCTTTTCTCCAGAGTTTCAGTTCATTTAAAACCTTAATAGCTACGGGATTGTTTTTCATCTTTGAAAGAGGTGTGTGAAGCGTGTAATCAAGTCGCTGGTAAAGCTGGAACTTTCTTGCCTCTTCCTTAAGAGAGGGATATTTCTCGTCTACCAATTTTGCAGCCATGTCGGAGTTTTCAATCATGCAATCATAAAAGAGATTTTTGTAAACGTTTCTAGTATTGCTGCCAAATCTGAGGATGATATTGTATCCCGTAATCTCGTATGTGTATATGCAGTCAAACTCCTGCAGCATGTAAACAAGGAGTTCAAAATCTTCGTTAAGTCTGCCTTCATTAAAGGCGAACTTCTTCATAAAATCAGCTTTTATCATCTTGGTACAAAATGAACTGTCGCCCAAATGTAAAAGAAGTTCTCTGAAATATTCAACGTTAGTCTCACGTACAATTTCGCCCGAATCTTTTAAGGGGCCGCTTTCAAGAGTGCCGTCCTCGTATCTGCAGACTGCCATGCACTGAGCCACGATGCAGTCATCTTTCTCGTTAAAAACCTTCATGAGATTTTCAACGATATCCGGCTCGTAATAATCGTCCGAATCGCAGAAGCAGATGTATTCGCCGCTTGCTTCTTTTATGCCGACATTTCTTGCACTCGAGGAACCACCGTTTTCCTTGTGGAAAACTTTTACTCTGGAATCGCTCTTTTCGTATTCCCTGCACATATTAAGGGAATCGTCCGTCGAGCCGTCATCCACGAGCACTACTTCGAGATTTTGGTAAGTCTGCGAAAGAATGGCGTCCACGCATCTTTTCAAATATGCAGTTGAATTGTATACCGGTACAATGACCGAAACGAGTGAACTCATATAATTATCCGCTATACTGTTCGATTCCCACTATCTTTCGATACATTCTTTTCTCCGGAATCACTTTTGCTTCGCTTAACGGACCCTTCTCGAAGAAGAACGGTTTGCCTTCCAAGATTGCCTCGCTTAACTTAATCAGTCGCTCAGCTGCGGTTACATGATTCCAGCCGTTTTCAAGAGTCTCGTACGCATTCTCTCCGAGGGAGAGCCTCCACTTCTGATCCTTTGAGAGCTCTTCAATCTGAAAAGCCATCTTCGCAAAATCACCCGAAGGGAAAATTATGCCGTTTACCCTGTGCTTTATAAGTGTCGGAACCGCGCCTGCAGCATGTGATGCAACAACCACGCAGCCTTCGTTCATTGCTTCGTTGCATACAGCGCCCCAGCCTTCTTTATAATCGCTGGTGATAAGGAATATGTCCGCCGTTTTCATATATTCTCTTACTTCCGCAGGCTTCTTCATTCCGAGAAGTTTGATTTCTTCACTGAAACCGCCTTTCTCGATGGCGGCTTCGATTTCCTTTTCCATCTTTCCTTCACCGATAACGGAAATCTCAAACGGAATATTTTTATCTTTCAAAGTTTTTGCAAGTTTAATTACACTCTCGGGATGCTTCCAGTCTATAAGTCTGCCGGCCCAGAGAATTTGAAGTTTCGAGTGGCTTCTTCTCTCGTCCCTTCGCATCTTTCTCTCATCATCCGTATAAGACTTAAACTCGGGGAAGTAGCCCCATTTATATCTCTTGCCCTTGTATGCTTTTATGATGTTAAAATCATCGGCCACATATGCGCCTGCGCATAAAAGATATACCTGCTTATCCGAATATCTTGTGTGGTCGTGGTATTTCTTTTTAAGGCCTCTCGGGGAAACGCATTTCCACTGGCCTTCTTTGTAAAGTCTCTCGGAATATCTGATAACGGGCTTTTCCGCGTGGAGTCTGTCTTCGATTATCGACTCATCCTCGCATCCGCCGAACACCACGATGTCCGATTCCATAATTAATTTTTTACATTCAAGTCCGTTCTCGTAATACTTTTTAAGATACGGAATATTGTCAGAATCATCAGCCCATCCGAGCTTGATTCGCTCTTCTTCCATCGGCTCCGTCTGAATAAAAGCATAGTCGTCGCCAAGCTTCTCGTAGAGCACATTGCTAAGCGGAATCTGATGATGATTTATATAATTTGATACAAAAGTTAATTTCATTTCCCAAAGTCCTTATTCGGGCATTTTATTTTGAGATACACTCATATATTTCAAGCAGGCGTTTAAAGTTCGTGTCCGGATCGTGTGTAATGCGCGCTTTCGCACCTGCCTTTTCACACATTTCCTTCTGCTTATCGCTGCCATTTAATTCAAAGCATTTTTTTACGCTATCAACTAACGCTTTCTCATCAAGCGAAGGATAAATAAATCCTTCTTCCTCGCTCATTAAATCTCTGACACCGCCCACATCGCTTGATATGACGGGCATTGAAAGAAGCATTGCTTCACCGAGCGAATTGGGTGAGTTTTCCATCATTGAAGGAGATATAAATGCATTGCTCTTTAAGTATCTCTCCTTCATCTTGTCTGCACTAAGTGACCCGAGGAAAACTACATTATCAGTTAAATCACCGTCTTTTATGAGCTTGTTAATGTATCTTCCGTATGTTC
>JAEEOJ010000049.1 GCA_016284175.1 Lachnospiraceae bacterium
GTACATGAAAATTTTATCAGAGATAAATATTCTTTTCAACTTACGCAGCCAATTTCCTAAGGAAATTTTTTATCCTCTGAGAGCCGGTTTTACGATTTTTCCGCTGATGGTTTTCGGCATTTCTTTTACGAATTCCACGAGACGGATCCATTTGTATTCGGCAAGTTTTTTATTGCAGAATTCTTTAATGTCTTTTTCGAGTTTTCCTGAGGGAGTGTATCCGCGGTCAAGAACCACAACTGCTTTTATGGCCTGGCCTCTTAAAGTGTCGGGAACACCGATGACGCTGCACTCGGCAACGGCGGGATGTTCTATAAGTACATTTTCAACTTCATAAGGTCCGACGCGGAAACCTCCTGTTTTTATGATGTCGTCAAAACGGCCGTGAAAACAGAAGTTACCTTCTTCATTTAAATAAGCCGCATCGCCTGTGTGATAAACACCGTCCCTCCATACGTGTTCGTACTGTTTTTCGTTATCAAGATAAGCAGAAAAAATACCGATTCTCGGAGCATTCTTTTTAGGAACGATTACAACTTCTCCGATTTCACCGGGCAAAGGTTTTCTGCCGTCTTTTGTACGAAGTTCAATATTATACAAAGGAGAGGGGATTCCAATAGAGCCTTCGGTTGCTTTAACTCCCTTAAAGTTAGCGATTAGTAAAGTTGTTTCGGTCTGGCCGTAACCTTCGGACAGGGTCAAACCCGTTGCTTCGAAGAATTTACGGAATACATCGGGAGAAAGCATTTCTCCGGCCGTAGTTGCATGCTTTAGTGAAGGCATCTTTGGAATCCCTTTACGAACGAGATAACGGTAAACAGTTGGTGGAGCACAAAAGGATGTTACACCGTACTTGTTTATGACATTACTAAGCTGTCTGGGTTCAAAATTGTCGAAATCATAAACCATTACGGCGCAGCCTGTGAGCCATTGTCCATACAATTTGCCCCAGGAGGCTTTCGCCCATCCTGTTTCTGCAACAGTAAAATGTAGTCCGTTATTCTCGGTTTGCTGCCAGTATCTGGCAGTTATTATATGAGCCAAAGGGTAGGTGTAATTGTGTATGACACCCTTTGGATAGCCGGTAGTTCCGGAAGTGAAATACATAAGCATCGGATCGCTTGCGAGAGTAGGGATTCTTTTAAATTCATCGCTAGCTAGTTCCGTCTGCTTTGATAAATTGTCAAAGCCTTCGATGTCTTCTTTTACACACCAGAGCTTTAATTTTTTATCATATTGTGAAACGGCTTCTTTTATCTTTTCGGGAACTTCATTCTGCGGTGTAACTATAACAGCATCGACTTTGGCGGTATTAATGCGGTATGAAAAATCGCTTACCGTCAGCATATGTGATGCGGGTATTGCAAGTGCACCTATTTTATGAAGTGCAATAATTGCGAACCAGTACTCATAATGTCTTTTTAAAACAAGCATTACGCGTGAACCACGTCCGATACCGTTTGACAAAAACACATTTGCCATTTTGTTTGAATATTTTTTTATATCCGAAAAGGTAAATATGTGTTCCTCACCTTCGACATTGCACCAAACGAGAGCACGTTTCACAGGCTCTTTTTTTGCCTGAAGGTCTACAACATCATAGCCAAAATTAAAATCATAAGGATAATCTAAAATAAAATCGGTTAATGCACCGTTAGCGTCAGTAATCTCGTGACAGTATAGTTGGGTCAGACTCATGTTAGTTATGCTCCTGTTACGGCGAATGAGAATTCGGCTGACATGCAAAGTTTATTATCTACCGAGGCACTTCCTTTCCCGAAATAAAACGGATGTTTTGAACGTGTGATTTCGCATTTAAGTTCAACTGTGTCACCGGGTTTTACGGGAGAGCGGAACTTTACATTGTTAAGTCCCGTGTAAACAGGTATACAGTTCTCGGTTATTTTATCCTGCATAAGTACGCAGGCATTTTGTGCCATCATTTCACAAAGAATGACTCCGGGAACAATGGGGTTTCCCGGGAAATGGCCTTTTAAGAAAAATTCGTCTCCGCGCACATGGTAGTGTCCTACAGCGGTACCGTCAATATTCTCCGAATCTTCGATAAGGAGCATATTGTCTCGGTGTGGCAGAATTTGCATTATTTCAAGTTTGTTCATATTCAGGCCTTTCTGAAAGCGAGGCACGCATTATGGCCCCCGAATCCAAGTGAATTAGAAAGTGCAAGGGTTATGTCGGAATTAAGGGATTTGTTAGGAATATAGTTTAAGTCGCACTTTTCATCGGGCTCATTCAGGTTGATCGTTGGTGGTAATATATTTTCTTTTAAAGCCATAATGCAGGCCAGCGCTTCAATAGCACCTGCCGCACCGAGCATATGTCCGGTCATAGATTTGGTGGAACTTACGAATGATGCTTTAGCTTTTTCCTCGCCTAAAGCAAGCTTTATAGCCTGCGTTTCAAGGGCATCATTCATTGGTGTTCCGGTTCCGTGAGCATTTATATATACTTTATCCTCTTCCGTGTAATCTGCTTCACTTAATGCATTCTGCATTGCCTTTGCACCGCCTCTTGCTTCAGGGTGCGGAGCAGTAATGTGATATGCATCGCAGGTTGAACCGTATCCGCAGAGTTCACCGTAAATAGTTGCGCCTCTTTTATGAGCGTGTTCGTATTCTTCAAGTACGAGTACGACAGCGCCTTCACCCATTACGAAACCGCCTCTTCTTTTATCAAAGGGAAGAGAAGCAGCGTTTGGATCTGCAGAAGTCGAGAGTGCCTGCATGTTTGAAAATCCGGCAATGGCGGAAGCGCAGATAGCGGCCTCTGTACCGCCTGTAACAACGGCATCGGAATATCCGTGACGGATAAGTCTCATTGCTTCGCCTATGGCATTTGAGCCTGATGCGCAGGCTGTAACAGCGGGCATGACAGAACCTCTGCAGTCATATTTAATGGCAATCATTCCTGCGGCCATATTTGAAATCATCATCGGAACGAAGAGGGGAGATACACGTCTCGGACCTTTTTCCAGAAATTTTGTATGTTCTGCTTCGAATGTGGAAATGCCACCGATACCGGTTCCTAAAATCACACTGAATCTGTCGGGATCAACGCATCCTTTTATTTTACTGTCATCTAAAGCCTGGGTAGCTGCACCCATGGCAAGCTGGGTATATCTGTCCGTACGAAGGACTTCGTTTACGTCTAAATATTCTGCGGGATCGAAATTCTTAACCTCGGCAGCAAGACTTGCCTTTAAATTATCGGTGTTAAAAAACGTAACTTTTGCGATACCGTTTTTGCCGTTTTTAAGCGATTCCCAGGTTTCTTTCACGTTATTACCAACGGGAGTGATTGCACCCATTCCCGTTACTACAACTCTTTTATATTCTTTATTCATTGCATTTCTCTTTTCTGATTAATTTACATGGCGATTCCGCCGTCCACTTTAAGGACCTCGCCGGTTACATAGGATGCGAATACAAGGTATTCGACAGCTTCCGCAACATCATCGGTATTGCCCATTCTGCCTAAAGGAATACTCTGAAGCAGGGGATTGTCAATAAGATTTTCAGTCATGGCAGTCGCTATAAATCCGGGAGCAATCGCGTTACATCTGATGCCCTTGGGCGCAAGTTCTCTGGCAACTGATTTTGTAAGTCCGATAAGACCTGCTTTTGATGCACTGTAATTACACTGACCGGGATTGCCTAGTATACCTGCGACAGAAGAGATGTTTATAATGCATCCTTCACGGTTTTTGATAAATGTTCCCGACAGGTGTCTTATCATATTGAACGCGCCTTTAAGATTGGTATCAAGGACGGCGTCGTAATCATTTTCTTTCATCATTGCAAGAAGACCGTCTCTTGTGATTCCTGCGTTGTTTATAAGGATATTAACCGTTCCGAAATCGTTTTTGATCGCAGTAACGGTTTCTTTGCATGCATTAAAATCAGACACATCCAGACGATATGCTTTTGCTTCGGTTTTGTATTCGTTTTTAATTTTTTCACATACATGGTTTGCGGCTTCTTCGTTTCCTGCGTAGATAACCGCTATATTTGCACCGAGAGAAGCGAGCTTATAAGATACAGCTTTTCCGATGCCTCTTGAACCGCCGGTAACGACAGCAGTTTTTCCTTTTAATGTTTTTTCGTTCATTTTTATACCACCAGTTCTCCGGCTTTTTTAAGTATGGGTTCAGCCTCGGATATTACTTCTTTTATGATGTCTGCTGCACTCTGTTCTTTGTTTACAACAGATGCAATCTGACCTGCGAGGAAACAGCCTTTTTCGTTGTCTCCGTCGATGACGGCCATTTTAAGAGCACCAATTCCGAGCTTTTCAAGATCTTCGTCAGAAATATCCGAATACTCCGCTTTAAAATAATCTCTTGCGAAAGGAGTTCTTAAACTTCTTACCGGATGTCCGAGCCTTTTGCCGGTCACCATTGTGCATAGATCGTTTGCGTGTAAAATTTTTTCTTTGTAGTTAGGATGGATGGAGCATTCGTAAGCACTTAAAAATCTTGTGCCCATCTGAACTGCGGATGCACCGAGCATAAAAGCAGCAGCGACGCCGCGTCCGTTTCCGATGCCGCCTGCTGCGATAACGGGCAGGGTAGTGGCATCGACGATTTGCGGAACGAGAACCATAGTGGTGAGTTCACCGATATGTCCGCCGCTTTCACCGCCTTCTGCAATTAATGCCGAAGCACCGAGTCTGGTCATAAGCTTTGCCATTGCAACTGATGCGACAACGGGGATTACTTTAATTCCTGCTGCGAGCCATTCCTTTATATATTTGGAAGGATTGCCTGCGCCCGTTGTAACTACATCGGCTTTTTCTTCTATAACGACCTTTGCCACTTCGTCGGCGAAAGGACTTAAAAGTATAATGTTTACACCGATGGGTTTGTCTGTAAGACTTTTGGCGATACGAATCTGTTCTCTTACATATTCACCCGGTGCATTTCCTGCGGCTATGATACCTAGGCCACCGCCGCTTGAAACGGCAGCTGCAAGTTTTCCGTCGGAGATCCATGCCATTCCGCCCTGGAAAACAGGATATTTGATGCCGAGGAGTTCGCATACTGCAGATTTAATCATGTCTATACTCCTGCAGCCTGAGTTTTCTTCTGAATAAATTTATCGAGATCGTCAATTGTGTCGACTTTCTCATCAAGATCGATTTCGATTCCGATTTCATCTTCAAGATTCATAAGAAGTTCCACGGTATCGAGAGAGTCAATTCCAAGTTCAAAAATTTTGCTTTCAGGTTTGATAGTTGATACATCACATCCGGTACGTTCGGAAATGATTTTTGCGATTGCGTCAAAGTACATATTCTAGTAGCCTCCAAGTTGTTTTTACGGAAGACCGCAATGTCGACCGTTAACATACATTTTAGGGCTGTCAAGTTCCTAAAAGATGGCTTTTGCGTTCCTTATGCGTTCCTTTTGGAAAAATTTTTTAAAAAATATTCAGTTCGTCGAAAAAATGCTACAATAATCCTGATGATTATTTTGACCGAACGGTTATTTGTCTGAATGAATTAGTGAGGATTAATATGGGCGATAAAAGAAAATGGAGCGTTGGAGGATATACATCTTTGGAAAAGGACGGAAGCAGTATATCTTCCGAGACCGTATACGAAAAATATAAAGGAAAAGTTGCCGAAGGGCACGGAGCCTGGGAAGCTACCAAAGGCGAAAAGATTGCGATGAGCATAGTTACGGCTGTAGCCATACTTGTTGTTATCACAGCATTTGTAATCTATTTTCTGCCTCTACCTCTTTTGGTGAAGATTGTTTCTTTTATAATTGCAGGAGTTCTTTTCTTTGTAATAATCGCAGGCTTCCTATTAATTGTTATTTTACGTCATAATAAAAAAGAGCCCGGAGAAATGCATTATTATGATGTTGATTACGAAGTTAACCACATAAACGGAAAAGGATACGATAATACCAAAGAAATAACAAAAGAAGAATTCTTTTCGTCGGGGGATAAGCAGGGTGGATGATTATGGTTTGAAGAAATAAAATTTATGTGTTAAAATGAACAACGCATTTAAATAAAGGAGATATAGGAAATATATGAAATTAGGAATCGTCGGACTTCCGAATGTCGGAAAATCCACATTATTTAATTCACTTACAAAGGCAGGAGCGGAATCCGCAAACTATCCGTTCTGTACTATAGATCCCAATGTCGGTATCGTTGCGGTACCCGATGAGAGAATAGAAAAGCTCGGCGAACTTTACAATACGAAGAAAGTTACACCCGCAGTAATCGAGTTCGTTGATATTGCAGGCCTCGTAAAAGGAGCAAGCAAGGGCGAAGGTTTAGGCAACCAGTTTCTCGCAAATATCAGGGAAGTTGACGCAATCGTTCACGTGGTAAGATGCTTTGAAGACGAAAACATCATTCACGTTGAAGGAAGCGTTGATCCCGCCAGAGACATAGAGACCATCAATCTTGAATTGATCTTTTCAGATCTTGAAATCCTTGAGAGAAGATTTGCAAAGGTTACCAAGGGCGCCAGAATGGATAAAGCACTTGCCAAAGAAGAGGAGATGCTTAAAGGAATCAAAGAGCATCTTGAAGAAGGCAAGATGGCACGTACATTCGAAGTTCCCGACGACGAGGATTTAATTAAGGCGTTTAAGGAATACAATCTTTTAACAGCCAAGAAGACTATTTACGCAGCAAACGTGGCAGAGGATGATTTGGCCGACGACGGCGCAAACAATCCTTATGTTAAGACCGTAAAAGAAATAGCTGCCTCCGAAGGTTCGGGCGCACTTGTTATCTGCGCGCAGATTGAACAGGAACTTGCAGATCTTGATGAAGAAGAAAAGAAAGAATACCTTGAAGAATTAGGCGTTACTTCTTCGGGACTTGACAAGCTTGTAACAGAAAGCTATTCGCTTCTCGGACTTATCAGTTTCCTTACCGCAGGAGAAGACGAGTGCCGTGCATGGACGATTAAGAAGGGCACCAAGGCACCTCAGGCTGCAGGAAAAATCCACACAGACTTTGAGAGAGGCTTTATCAAAGCAGAAGTTGTTCCTTACGAAGTGCTCATAAAAGAAGGTTCACTTGCCGCAGCCAAGGAAAAAGGCCTTGTCGGACTTGAAGGAAAAGAGTATGTCGTAAAAGACGGAGACGTAATTCTTTTCAGATTTAACGTTTAATATAAAAATAAGAAATATTTACAAAGAGGACTGAAGAAATTCAGCCCTCTTTTTTGTTACATTTTTGACGATATTGGGTTTTAAGTCTCTTTTAGGCACAAGATATGGACAATACGATAAAATCGGGCTTTGCAGGCCCTTTTTTCTTTGAAAAAAATTAAAAAAATCTTAAAAAAATCCTTGAAAATATTTAAAGATTCTTCTATACTAAAAACAAGTGGTGACTCGGTGGCGACTAAGTGATGAATCAGTGGTCAGAAAAGAGGCGCCGGGTAGTCAGTTAAAAGTGAGTAAAAAGGCTTAAGGAGAGCCGGATTTAAACGAAACGGTAACATTATGGGATTCATGACAGAATATCAGAATAATATGGATGCCAAGGGAAGAGTAATCCTCCCTGTTAAATTTCGTGAAAATATCGGCAGTACTTTTATTCTGACAAAAGGGTTGGACCGCAACTTAACCATTTATCCGATGGAAGAGTGGAAGAACGTCGAAGAGAAACTTTCCAAATTAAAAAGAAGCAACGAAGCAGCCAGAAACTTAAAAAGACGTATACAGGGCGCAGCCGTTGAAGTGGAAGTTGATAATCAGGACAGAATTACAATTCCTCAGAACTTACGTATTTTTGCAGGACTTGAAAAAGAACTTCTTTTCGTAGGTCAGGGTGAATACATAGAAATCTGGGCTAAGAGCAGATTTGATGCACTCAATGATTTTGATTTATCTGAAACACTTGAGGATATCGATTTTTAAAGAAAAGGATTCCCGATGGAATTTAAACACCGTTCCGTCATGTTATATGAAACGGTTGACGGATTAAATGTAAAAGAAAACGGAATATACGTTGACTGCACATTGGGAGGCGCCGGACATTCGCTTGAAGTACTTAAAAGATTAAACGGAACCGGCAGACTAATCGGAATCGATCAGGACGCAGATGCTCTTAAGGCTGCAAAAGAAAGACTTAATGATTACGGAAACGTAACTTACATACATTCAAACTTTGAAAACATAAAAGAGATACTTAAGAACGAAGGTATTGAGAAGGTCGACGGAATCATGGCAGACCTCGGAGTAAGCTCTTATCAGTTCGACACGCCCGAGAGAGGCTTCAGTTACAGATTTGATGCACCGCTCGATATGAGAATGAACAAAGAGAACGAAATCAGTGCTTATGAAATCGTCAATGAGTATTCGGAAGACAGGCTTTTCAAAGTTATCAGAGACTACGGTGAAGAAAAGTTCGCAAAGAACATCGCAAAGCATATCTGCCAAAGAAGAAGCGAAGCACCGATTAAAACGACATTCGAACTTAACGAAATCATAAAAGCAGCAATACCCGCCAAGATGAGAGAAAAAGGCGGACATCCTTCAAAGAGAACATTTCAGGCAATCAGAATAGAGTGTAACAGAGAAC
>JAEEOJ010000050.1 GCA_016284175.1 Lachnospiraceae bacterium
TGCACTCTGCCGCTCGCCAATAGTACGTGGCTTGGATCAAGTGAGCCCGAAGTACATGCACTGCCTGATGAAGCAGCTATACCCTTATCGTCTAAAAGAAGCAGAATGGATTCACCCTCAATTCCTTCAAAGCAGAAATTTACATTGCCCGGAAGACGCTTTAGGGCATCACCGTTTAATGCGGAATGTGAAATCTCGGAAATACCTTCGATTAAGCGATTTCTCTTTGCTGTAACTGCTTTACCGTAAGTATCAAGATTTGCAACCGCATCCTCTAAGGCAACAGCCATTGCTGCGATGCCCGGAACATTTTCGGTACCGGCTCTCTTGCCTTTTTCCTGAGCTCCGCCTTCTATAAGGTTAAATAATCTTATTCCTTTTCTTACATACAAAAATCCTACACCCTTAGGACCATGGAATTTATGTGCAGATGCTGAAAGCATATCGATATTGTCATCAACCACATTTACGGGAATATGTCCGATTGCCTGAACAGCATCCGTATGGAAAGTTACACCGTGTTTCTTACAGACTTCGCCGATTTCACGAATGGGCTCGATTGTTCCGATTTCGTTATTGGCAAACATAATGGTTACAAGGCATGTATCTTCTCTTATTGCATCCTCTACTTCTTTAGGATCGATAAGTCCGTTTTCATGTACATCAAGAAGTGAGATTTCGAAACCTTCTTTTTTAAGCTTGTTTAATGTATGAAGTACTGCATGGTGTTCAAATGCTGATGAAATGATGTGTTTCTTTCCTGCCAGAGCGCCTGCTTTCGCTGCACTGTTAATTGCCTGATTATCCGACTCACTTCCGCCGGATGTGAAATATATCTCTTTGGGATTTGCTCCGATGGCGGTGGCAACCTTTGCTCTTGCCTCCTCCAAAACCTCCTTGGACTTCTGTCCGAATTCATACAGACTCGAAGGATTGCCGTATGTATCTTTCATAAGCGAAACCATTGTTTCTATGGCTTTCTCACTCATTTTTGTTGTAGCTGCATTATCTGCATATATCATGAACTGAATCTCCTTTCAGACTTTTGAAAATCATTTTTTCCTCGCCAAAAAGATTTTATCCTTATTCACCTACTAAGTCAATAGGTTTTTAATTCAAAATAAAAAGCCTTCTCGGACTTTTTATGTTTTTTATGAGCTTATTCGGCTGATTTTGCCTTATATTCGAGTACTTTCTTAGTGTAATCGTCGCCACGTTTTTTTAAGATAAAAAACTCAATTACAAGGCAGGTTATATAAGTTAATACCACTATCGCACCGAATATGCTCCATACAATTATATTTCCTTTGGTGGAGAACATTCCCATGAAATAAAACATTGCTATCTCAACAGGGATAAACAATATGTAAAACACCGTGAGGGAAACAATAAACCCTTTCTTCTGCATCATTTTTGTTAAAAAGCAGAATCCGAAGGTAAGCACTCCCCAAAGGCATAAAACAAATAATTTTAAAAGAAATGCAATTGATATAACATTATTTCCAAGTGCCAGGGTTAAAACCACAGAGCATAATACCAGCCACGAAAATACAAACGATAATGCATTTCTTAAATATATTAAATAATCTTTCGTACTTCTCATATCAGTTCCTTATTCCGAGCAGCTTCTTAAGATCCGTCGCGTATCGCCTTGAAATAACCACCACTTCTCCGTTTGAAAGCGTTGCAAGTATGTTTCTGGTTATTTCAGGCTTAAGCTTTACCACTTTGTTAATATTGATAATCACCGATTTTGAGCATCTGAAATAATCTCTGTTATCAAGTATTTCCTCGAGCTCATAGAGTCTTTTATCCGTGCTTAAAACCTTATCCTCGGTATAAATAAAAGTCTTTTTATCCACGGATTCAATGTAGAAAATATCATTCGGCGAAACAATATATGTATTACCGTCTTCCAAACCGGAAATACCGGTCTGGAAATTTTCTATATGTCTCTTAAGCCTGTTAACTTCATTAGTAATATCCTTACAATGAATTTCGACATTAATTGATTCACTTTTATGATCGTTAATTATCTCAACTCTCAATTAAGTATTTTTTCCTTTCGGGCGTTGATAAAGAGTAATACTACAAGTATTATCTGCATGATTATTATAAAAGCAGCAATTCCGATATTTCCGAATAAAATTGATGCAAACATTGCGCCGACTGCTTCGATTATTGAAATCACCGTATATGCCTTGCAGTTATATACCCAGGCGAACGGCAAAAGGTGTGCCCCGAAGATGATGGCATACATCAAAAGCATTGCCTGAGGTAAGAATGTGCAGGCCAGCATTGCTATCGGAAGATAAAGGTTCTGATTCATCGTGCATAAGAAGCCGAGCTTGCTGACAGGGTTTTTCGTTTTCTTAAAGATCTTGGCTTTAAGTACGAGCGAGAAAAGAATCGCTATCGGCATCATAAAAGCAGAACTTATAAATGTTAAAAGATTTGCGTTCTGAAAAGATGTGGCAAAAATCTGTGCTCCTAAAACCAGTCCCCAGACTATAACCGATGACATCATGTAAGGCAGACCGTTTTTCTGTAAATCCTTTGCCTCTCTTCTTAATTCATCAATGTTGTTAACGTTACCTGAAAGTCTTAATGTATCCATGTTGAATCCTCCTTAGATGTTCTGTATGAGCACATCTTACAGGGGGATAAAACTGATATCAATACTTCAGATACCAAGCGGTACAAAGGGTATTACCAAGTTGCCAAAAATGTTATTAAAGTAGGATTTTAAGCAAATCTTCCGGTGTATCGGCGATGGTTTTTACACCGTATTCTTCTAACTTTTCTCTGCCTCTGAAGCCCCATGATACACCTATAAAATCCATCTCGGAATTAATTGATGTTTCCATATCGACATTTGAATCTCCGATGTATACGGCTTCTTCAGTCTTTATATCCATACGGTTTAATATTTCATCCACCATATCTCTTGCAGGCTTTAATGCAAAGCCTTTGGTTTCTCCCATTGCACAGTCAAAGCAGTCTGTAAAATACTTCTCTGCGAGCTTCTGAACGCCTATATCGGCTTTATTTGAAACCACGGCCGTTTTAATGCCCTCTGCTTTAAGTTTCTTTATAACATCGACTATTCCGTCGTACGGTCTTGTTTTAATTTCATTATGGTCTTTATAGTATGTAAAAAGATCATTGTATACAGCCATTACTGTCTCTTCATCCGTACCTTCCGGAGTGGCTCTTTTAGCTTCCATGTAAAGGCCGTTTCCGACAATGGTTCTGACATAATCCAAAGTCAGTTCAGGAAAGCCGTTCTTCCTTAAAGCATAATTGGTCGAATCGGTTAAATCCCCTAAGGTATCAAGGATTGTACCGTCCATATCGAATATTGCAAGTTTATATTTTTTCACGTCTTTTCTCCGTTTCGATTATAGAACTTTTCTTCCCGAAGCAGCTTCAAAATTGTATTTTACAATTCCGAGATCAATCTTCGTCATTGCTCCGCCTTTGGAAGTAATCTTTGCATTATCGCCGTCAAGCGTAATCACAAATTTCTGCTGATTAAGAGCCGTAGGCGCCTTTAAAGCACCATCAACGCCTTCATTAAACCATTCGGGTGCCGTGCTTAAATCAGCCTTACAAAGCTTCTCAACAGGCTTTGATTTGTGAGCCTGACCCTGATTCTCGCCGTATCCTATGGAAATAACGCATAAAAGCTTCTCGTCTTTTCCGACCCGGGCTTTGCATTTTTTCTTGCTGAAAGTTCCCGCAACCCAGCATGTGTTAAGACCCATTGTCTGCGCCTTAAGAACTATTTCTTCTCCGAAATAACCAATTGCTTCATCAAGATTCGGATATTGTTTGTTTCCGACCATGGCTATATAGTTTTGAACATTGGTAAATTTACCGTAATGCGCCAGAAACGAATCAAAGCATTCCGGATCGTTTACTATAAACTGTAAATCCAGACCGTTTTCATCACTTATATTTTCGATAAATTCTCTTAATTCTTTTTCCGTTTCCTTTTCAATCGGTATATTTTTATACTGTCTGACAGAATGTCTTTCGTTAACTGCTTCTTTTATGGTCATATCCTTTTCTCCTTTTAAAATAATCAGGGAGCGTATGTACTTAACGCATCATAATAATGCTTGATAACACTTTTCGAATCTTTATCCGTATACATATCATCAACCGAAATATCGGTAAATGTGTAACTCTCCCATTTTGAATTTAACTCTTCGTATTTGTCACGGTTAATCAGACAATCGTTTAAAGAATATTTATTATCCTGCGTGCAGACATATTTTTGCATTGATAAAACATCATATCTGTTGTACAGATAATAATTTTCAACCTGATTACCGTTTTCTTCATTCTTCTCGCAGATTATCCTGTTGTATGCAGCGTAGGATATATCTCCTTCAAATCCGGAATGGTTTACCTCATAAGCATACTTTGAAATACCAATATCCGAATCCATGTAAACACTCGCTTTGTATATAAATATCTTGTCTTTCAGGCCGACAAGCATTTCAGGCATATTGTCACCGTCAAGAAATACAAAGGTATACATTGCTTCCGGTTTTTTAAGATCCATTGCATCTGCAAATGCCTCTGAAGCCGCTTTTAGATATGAGTCATCATATTCCTTATAATAATCCTCATATTCGTATTCATTATATGTGAATTCATAATTTCCTTCTGTAGGAATCAGAGCATTAAGCGTATTAACATCCAGATCTTTTCTGTCATTAAAAAGAAAATCAAAACATGAGAGATAGTCATTAAGGGTCTCATAATCGGTTTCGATGTGATTCACGAAACAAACCGCACTATCTTCGTCTTCCGAAATATCTCTTGCAAAAGAGGCAACCAGTTCGAACTTATTGTCTTGATTGATTGTCACATAATATGTGTAATAATACGAATCGTTTAATTTCCATTCGGAATAATTTAAAAGTTTATCTTTTTCGGAATAATAAAGTGTTGTCCCGTACTGTGAATAGAAACTTCCGATTTCAACTACTTCCGACTTATCAAAATCATATGTGCAAAAATGATATTCGATTGAGAAAGTCTGAGTGGGATCGCCTGAATATGCGGCATAAACAAGTTCCGGCAGATTATCGTTGGTAAGGCTCATAAAAGAAAATTTAACAACCCAGCCCATATCGGATAATTCTTCCAAAGTCGAAAAATAAGCTTCGGAAGCCGCGAGCAGTTTTTCATCAGGATATATTATTTCCTTATTTTTTTCTTTAAAATCATTACTTGAGAAATATTCCAGTTTTTCAAAATCATCCGGTACAACAAAGTTCATCAAAGAAGACTCGTATGTTTCCGAATATCCTGAATCGATGATTTCTACCGGCGGTTCTTCAGGTAAATCTGCAGGTTTGGAGATATGCGCGTGATATACTCCGCCATCTTTCCCGTCATAATTAATCTCTACGTTACCCGGCAGTTCACAGGCGCAGAATACAAATGCCGCGCCTGCTGCCAGAAACCCCGCCAATAATCTTTTTAATACAGTTTTTTGTTTTGATCCGTTTTTAATCATATTTTTTATCCATTTAAAGTTCATAGAGAACCGATTCGTCTATTTCGGAAACCTTCGAAAAACCTGTGGCACTCATCACAAAGCGAAGTTCCTTGCCAACGCTTTCGATATATTCTTTTACGCCCGCCACACCGTCCTTTTCAAGGAAAGGAATCATGGAACGTCCGACTGCTGCCGCATCTGCACCGAGAGCAAGTGCCTTAAACACATCAGAACCGCTCGTAATGCCGCAGTCTACTATTATGGCGATGTCCTTTCCCTTAAGTTCTTCTTTTATGTCCTGAAGCACCATCATGGGCGGTACGGCATAAGGAAGTCTTCCGTGGTGATGGCTTACGATAATGCCCTTTGCTCCTATCTCCGAACATTTAATTGCATCAGCAACGCTCAATACTCCTTTTACGATAAAAGGAATCTTGACCGACTCAACATATGAACGAAGCATATCCGATGTCTGTGCAGCCATCTCTTCGCCCATAACGATATCGTAGCCCGTAGTACCGAAGATATGGTCTATATCCATTCCGACACCAAATGCCCCTGCCGCCTCTGCATACTGAAGCTGGTCTCTGACTTTACCGTTATCCGCATAAGGTTTTACGATTCTTACGGTCTTTGCGCCGGTATCCATAATTTTCTGGAACAAATCGTTTTCCATCATACCGCAGAAGTTAAGAATATTGCATTCCTTTGCTGCGATTGAATATTCTTCAAGTCCGGTCAAGTCTCTTCCGTTAAAAGCGCCCAGATGCGAAAACGCAGGCATCATAACGGGCATTGAAAACTCTTCACCGAAAATCGTTGTACTTATATCTGCTTTTACCGAATCAATCAGTCTCTGCTCGAAGAGAATCGAGTCCATATATCTTTCATTTATTTCATTTGCATCAGACAGTCTTGTATAAGCCATGTAACTCCTCCTCTAAATACGCCAGATATCTGTAATACTCTTCATCCGAATTAAGATGCTCCAAAATCATTGGCATATCCGGATTTATATCATTCATTTTCGAAACATAATAACGGATTGGATATTCACCTTCGCTCGGAGCACACTCCTCTACCTGGAAGGTGTACTTAGGTATAAAATGAATGTCTTTTATGTGGCAGCTTCGAATTCTACCTCCTAAAAGACTGGCACATTCATCAATAAATTCCTCGGGTCTGAAGTATCTGTCCGCAGAATTGGTCATATTGATGATATCCATATGGACCGCAAATCTGTCACGTTCAACTTCATCAATCAGTTTCAGATATTCTTTGGGCCCCGTCGGAAACATCCAGGGCATCGGCTCAAGCGTAAAATAAGTATTCTTTATATCCGCTCTGTCTATGATTTCCTGCACCATTTTAACAACCTGTTTCCATGCATCCTTGGTAAGGTTTTCCTTATAACCTCCGTCCCATACAGGTCCTAAAGCGCCTGAAACATTTACGGCACATCTTGCATTAAGAAAGTCCGCTAGCCGCAGCTGGTTTACACAGTAATCCATATTGCGTTTTCTCTCCTCAGGATCTAAAGATAACGCATTTCTCCATATGCCTACCTCTGCTATCATAAGTCCGAACTTTTCTGCGGCATATTTATATTCAATTATTTTTTCATCAGGATCGTTACACGATAGTGGAAAAACTACCGCAGCGCATCCTAACGCAGCCTGATTTTTTGCCCATTCCTCCGCCGTGCTGTGTTTAAGCGGAGAAGAAGTTCCAAGTCTCATTTAATCCCCCTCATTATTCATTTATACAATATTCGGAACGATTCCGTGTTTTATGTGATACCTGTAAAAAAGATTTACGCCAAGGTAAAATACCGCATT
Organism: Lachnospiraceae bacterium; assembly: GCA_016284175.1. Lineage (GTDB taxonomy): Bacteria > Bacillota > Clostridia > Lachnospirales > Lachnospiraceae > UBA3766. Next base: position 7,357 of record JAEEOJ010000050.1, read on the forward strand.
ATACGGCCTCTTAATCAGGCAGTCACTAAAGATTGTTCTTTTTAAAATACACCTGATGGAATATACATCGTTGTAAAGGTCCCAATATGCTTTGGTCAGTTCCTCGGGCGTCATGTTCTTTGGAATATGAACCGCTTCACAGGCATTGTAGGAATACATATCGGTATTGTATATTCGATCCTGCTCTTTCATCTCGTCATAATACTGAGTACCCGGAATAGGTGTTAAAATATAAAATCTCGGTACGGCAATTTTGTTATCCTCGATAAATCTTGCGGTAGCCTTAATCGATTCAAGCGTATCCCCTTCCGCTCCGACTACCATTTCCGTAGAAATATCTATACCGTGCTTTCTGATAATCTTAAGCTGTTTTGAATACTCATCGGGATGAGCCCAGGCTTTCTGCATGCCTACAAGACTTTCACGGCTTATACTCTCAAGGCCGAAGCTTAACGCATAGCAGCCGCTCTTTGCAACGGCGGTTAAAAGTTCTTCGTCCTTTGCAATATCTATTGAGCACTGAGTCATCCAGTGCATCTTAACTTTGGATATTTCTTTACAAAGTTCAAGTGCATAATTTCTGTCCGAAAAAAGATTGTCGTCGAGTAAAAGAAACTGTTTAAAGCCCAGTTCTTTTATGCGCTTAATGTCACGCATCACATCGGGAATATTCCTTCTTAAATACTGTCCGTGATAGAGGCAGTATATGGAGCAGAAGCTGCAGGTCTTGGTACATCCTCTTCCTGCCTGAACCGGCAAGAAATTACCGATTCTTTTATTTAATACAAGCTCGTATTTAGGAAGCGGTGTCTCAAGTTTGGTCAGTTTCTTCTTGTAATACTCTTTTAGGGTGCCGTTTAGATAATCGTTTATCATCTCGCCCCAGGTTTCCTCGGAGTCACCTATCATTACGGCATCGGCATATTTCTTCGCTTCCTCGGGCATTAAGGAAACCATGTATCCGCCAAGGATTACGGTCTTTCCTAATTCCTTAAACTTCTTTGCGATATCGATAGTACGCATTACCGCATGTCCCATACTGCTGATACCGATTAACTCTGCATCAGTGTCAAAAGGAACATCCTCTATCGTTTCGTAGCAGAGTTCGACTTCAAAATCATCGGGCGTTAAGGCTGCAAGCAAAGGAAGCGCAAGGCCTACAAAATATAATTTTTTCTTTTTTACCAGGTTGCCGTACTGATCGTACGGAGTAGGCTGGATTAACAAAAGTTTCTTTTTCATAAAACAATCAGTCTTTTAATTTTCATAAAGAGCACACGTATAATAAAAAACATGCCTTTGAAATATTCGTTATCCGCATATAGCGGTGATTTTCTGTTTTTAAAAGCAAGCCCCATGGAAAGCTTGTAATATTCAAACGTAAAACGTCTTACACTCATATGCTCGGGCTTTAAAAGACAGTGGAACAAATCCTGCTTGGTCACGTCTTTTGTAATAAGCTTATCTTCATACTCTTTGTACATTGCGGAGCCCTGCATAGGCGTAAATACCGATACGGTCGGAATAATATCTCTTGAAGCAATCCATTTGTAAAGTTTCTTAAAATCTTCTTTCGTCATCGCCTGATGCACGATAAAAAGTCCGGCACAGAAAATATGATTTTCCGAAAGAATACGGATGCACTCTTCGTTCTCATGCAAGGAAACATGCTTGTTGTACGAGTCAAGTTCTTCGTCGTTGGTGGCTTCAAGCCCTACCATTACAAGTGCGAGCCCGATCTCTGCAAGTTCTTTTATGATGTCTTCGTTATTTGCGATAAAATCCGCACGACCGTAGATTAAATATTTTTTATGTATGTCTTTTTCTTTTACGAGCCTGATAAATTCCTTTAAATACTCTCTGTTTACAAGGAAATTGTCATCCGTAATATGAACTGCGGGAACATCCAAGGATGCGATTTCATCTACGAGCTTATCCACACTTCTGCAGGCATATCTTCCGCCGTTTCTGTTAGTGCAGAAACAGAAATTGCAGTTCCTCTGGCAGCTGTACGAATTCTTTACAAGTGCCAGCGGTTTAAAACAAAGATATCTGAATTTTGACTTGTTTTTGTAAAAATGCGTTCTGTCGGGAACGGGCAAATCCTCGGGAGTTTCAAAAATTCTCGGGTTTGAAACCCACTCTCCGTTTTTCTTATAGCAGATACCGGGTATTTCTTCGATATCAGCATTATCCTTTTTCTCAATGTCTTTTACGAGCCTGCACATATTGTCGAGGCCCGACAAAAGATAAAGGTAATCCGCTTTGGAATCATAAAAGTTCTCGTAATTGATTTCCACATGCGAACCGCCCAAAATAACCGCCGTCTCGGGTCTGTGCTTTTTTATCACTTCACAGAGTTTTTTTATGCGCTTCTCCTGCGTGATATAACCCGTGATGCACACAACGTCAGGCTTTTCCTTATTCAGTTTCTTTCTTAAGGATATCGATTCATACCTTCTGTCGTAGATAACTGCATCATGACCGTCTTTCGTGAACACCGTATAAAGGTATTCCATCTCCAGAGGCTCGTGATCTACCAGGTAAGTAAAGCTGAATATCCCAACCGTTTCCGGCTTGATAAGGAGTATTTTCATTTGTTTTTATATTTCTTGTTAAACATATGCGTTACACCGGCCCAGTAAATGCGCGGATAATTTACATAGTAAAGAAAATGAAACTCTAATTTAAACAAAAGCATCGGCATATTCGAGGGTTTCATCAGTACGCTCGTACCGCCCGTTCTTCTGTATTTGTAATGATAGAGTCGGTCTTTGTTTTCCTCGTATACGGGCGTTCCCTTGAAAGGAATTAAGATACTGAACAAAACCCAGATAAGCTTTTCCTTTTTGATGAACCTGTTGATGTTCATAAAATCCCTGTGCTTAAAATCGTAGTTGATTACAAAGAGTCCGACGCAGACCATCTCGTATTCGCGTAGGATTTTAACCGCACGCATATTAAGTTCAACACTCGAATTCTTGTTGTATTTTTCAAGTGTCGAATCTTCAACCGCTTCAAGGCCGACTAACATATCGCGAAAGCCGGCTTTGTAAATAATCGGGAAAATATCCTCGCATCTGCAGATACTGTCCGCTCTCGCAAAGATCATAAAAGTCTTTTTCAAATCAAGCTCTATAAGCTTTTCACAGATTGCAAGAACACGGTCTCTGTTTACTAAGAAATCATCATCGATAATAAATATTTTGTCGTTGTCGATGGATATGATTTCATTGATTACATCTTCTACCGTTCTTTCCCTGTAGGTACAGCTGTTAAACTGTCTTGAAATACAAAACTTACAGTTCTGCGGACAGGAAAATGCGGTCTTCATCATCGAAAAACAGCCCTTTGCGAGCACACGGAATTTAGATCTGTTCTCATAAAAGAAACTTCTGTCGGGAAGTAACCCATAGTCGCTTATAGGCTCACCCTTTTTGTTTAAAAACCACTCTCCGTTTATCTTTCCCGCAAAGCCTGTACAGGTCTTTAACACTTCATCGTCAAACTCGTTTCTTAATGCGAGTCTGAATGAATCAAGGCCGTTGTCAAAAGAAACATAGTCCACATCGTCTATCATAAAATCTTCAAAGTTTACTACGACTTCGGGACCGCCGACCATAATCTTTACATTAGGTCTGGCTTTCTTTAATTTGTGAATGAGTTTAAGCACATACCATGCGGTATTTGACATTATCGAAAAACCGACAATAGTAATGCCGTTATCGTCTACTTTTTTAAGTAGCCTTGCAAAACGTCCGAATGAGCTTTCAATGCTTTCATCGTGAATAAGACCGAACTTCCCTTCAGCCTTAACCGCAGCCATAAGATACTCAAGTCCAAGTGGCTCGAGGCTTGCTACTCTTTTATCGTAATGTACTCTGACAAACATGTATTTCTGAATCATTAAAACCATCCTTTTCTCTTCGTGTCGTACGAAGTACCGAACAGGGTTCGAACCATAATTTTAGGATATGTTAAAACATGTATCCAGTAGTACCTGAGCATATACTCAAATGACGACATATTGGTGGGTTTAAGCGTAATGTGAGTACCGTCCAGTCTCCAGGACTTAAAGTTAATAACCTTGTCTTGATATTCCGCATAGGCATCGGTGCCCTTGTAAGGCGTAAATATACCGAATACAACCCATAAAAGATTATTGTCCTTGATAAACTTCATTAACTTCCTGTAATCGTCTCTTGTAGCCGTATAATTGATTACAAAGAGGCCGTTGCAGACAATACCGGCATCGTGAAGATTTTTGATTGCCATTTCGTTATCGTTCTTCGAGGTCTGCTTGTTGTATTCATCAAGCGTTTCATCGCTTATTGCTTCAAGACCTACCAGAATATCCCTGAAGCCCGCCTCGTAGGCAAGAGGTAAAATATCGGGATTTGCGGCAAGAAAATCGGCTCTGGCATATGCCATAAAATTCTTCTTTATACCGCGCTTAATAATTTCGTTACAGAAAGTTTTTACTCTGTCTCTGTGGAAGAAAAACGTATCATCGACAAACCAGATTTTATCGTGTTTAATTTCCTCAATTTCATCTATTACTTCCATAATGTCTCGCTCTGTATAAACACCGCTGTTCATCTTCGTGCAGTAACAGAAAGAGCATGCGAAGGGGCAGGAAAAAGATGCTTTGGAAAGTGCATATTTTCCCTTCATGAAAATATAGTTTTTCTTAAGGCCTCTGTAAAAAGCGGTTCTGTCGGGTTTATTGATAAAGCCGCAAACAGGCTCGCCTTTTTCTTTTAATACCCACTCACCGTCTTTTTTAAAAGCAATACCGGTTAATTCATCCAAAGCCTTGGGAGAAAAATCGCTCTCCCACATTTTCTTTAATGTCGAAAGACCGTTATCGTAATAAACATAGTCTACATCATCCACGCAGAATTCCTTATAATTCATCTCTGCTTCGGGACCGCCGACCTGAATTATAATTCCGGGGAATTTTTTCTTAAGCTGCTTTGCCCTTTTGTTAATGTAATCAACAGTATTGGCATTTGCATTTAAACCTATGTAATTGTAATTGCCTTTTTTGATGACACGGCACATTCTTGAAAAGCGGAAAGTCCACGGATGATCGAATTCATCGTGAATTTCACACTTAATTCCCATATCCTTTGCGAGACCTGCAATATACTCAAGGCCCAAAGGTTCAAGATGGGCAACAAGCGATGTGTATTTGGGACGTATCAGCAAAACTCTTAATTCTTTCTGCATTTTTCACCCTCAATGAGTTTCTTCCAGTACTGGTTGTTAACAGCTACTGCGCCGAAGCTTAATTTAAGCGTATCGTGAAGTCCGTACTTTTTGACCATATACCATCCGCTGACCGGATTGGCAGTGATTTTATAATATAAAACCATCGTGTACCAGTAGTATTTTCTGACGGAAATATTGTCGGGACGAACAACCAGGTGAGCCAGATCCCACTTTTCGTATTCATCCTCTCTTACTATGAATCTCGGTTTATATTTCTCGTAAATATCGGTTCCGCGAAGAGGCGTTAAAGGCTGAAGATTTACAAACACTAGACCGAGCTTTTTAATCCATTTATGGAGTGCGTTAAAATCTTCCTTGGTCCAGTCCAATCCTAAAATAAATGTTCCGTAGCATTCGACATCATATTTCTTTAAAATATTTACTGCCTTTTCGTTTATCTCTACGTTTGTTCTCTTGTTATAATCGTCAAGCTGCTTACTGTCGCAGGATTCAAGACCGACAATAACTGCTCTTAAACCGACTTCCTTGAAACGTTTTATAACATCCTCGTTAGCTGCTACATAATCCGCGCGGCCGTAGATTAAATATTTCTTTTCAATGCCCTTCTGCTCAAGCAGATCGCAGAATTTAAGGATTCTCTCCCTTCCGACCAGAAAATCGTCATCCACAATATAAATCTCTGTTTCCGGAATTGTTTCAAGTTCTGCCACAATATCTTCGAGATCCCTGGCAAAATACTGGTCGTCCATTATCTGACGGCAGAAACAGAATTTGCAGTTGTAAGGGCAGCCGAACGATGTTTTTATGAGCGTACAGTTCCTGTGGAACATGTAATAATATTTCGAACGGTATTTGTTTACCTTATCTCTGTCAGGATATAAATAATTAAAGGTTGTATCTTTTTTAGGAGGCTTCTTGCCCGGTACGTAGATACATTCGATATCATCATCTGTTGTAAGTATTTTCTCTGAAGGTTTTTTGTTGCTTTCGAGCTTATTTAAGATATCGATAAAGGTTCTTATGCCGTTTGCGCGGATAATGTAATCAACGTAAGGCGATTCAAAATCTCCGGGATTAACCTCCGCATGCACACCGCCTATTATCGTTACTATGTTTTCGTTTACTTCCTTGGCCTCTTTTGCATATCTTTTCATAATGTTGACATGCGAAATATACCCTGTGATGCCTACGACATCAGGGTTGTAAAGCTTTACAAAGTAAGGCACGTTTTTCTTTTCGATTATCATATCCACGATTGTACATGTATGTCCCAGCGCTTCGATGTTCGCTGAGATATACTCAAGTTCCAGCGGCTCGCAGATCATTACGTTCTGAAGTCCGATGGTCTCCTTGTCAGGTCGCGGTCTGAACAAAAGTACGTTCACTTCTACTCCTTAAAAACATGGAATTCGGGAAAATCATATTTGTATTCGAGCATATGTTTTCCGACCATGGCAAATATATTTAAAAAAGGATTTGAATGGTGCGCATAAAAATATTTTTTCTTAAGGCATGCTCCGAATTTAAGTTTGGTCTTCTCCGAAGTCTGACCGAAATCAATTACTCTGCATCCTTTTTCAAGCGCATATTCAACTATCTTTAAAAGCATGTAAAAATACAAATCGGCATTGTCTTTTTCAGGCTCATAATCCATACCGCAGAGCATAAATATAAGTTCCTCGCCGTCTGCTTTTAAAAGTACAAATCCGACAGGTTTTTTATCTCGTAAAAAAATCAGTTTTTCACCTTCGGTTTTATCAAAAAACTCTTTCTTTAAGCATTCGAGTTTATAATCCGATTTCTCATAAGTCTGAAGATACAGAGGATGAATATCAATCGAATCATCAGTGGCTCTTACAACTTCTATATCACTGCAATTCTTTACAGCAATATTTATTCTTCTTCTGTACGGACTCCTTAATGAATCCATATAGGTTTTTATATCTTTTATGGTCTCCGGAATTATAAATTCGCATGTCGGAAGCGTCTCTCCGAAAGACATTCCTTTTATGTCTGTTTTCTCGTCCAAATTAAGAACAAGTTTGCAGCCTTTAATGGTCTTAATGTATGAAAGCATCCATTGTACGTTATTCGTAATAAAGCCGTTATTCGAAAGCGAACAGGGGAAAGCCACAGTATGAATGTTCATAAACCATTCGGCCTTTCCGTACGTAAAAAGGTTCATTCGGTTTTCATAAACGACAAAAAAAGCGTAATTTGAATCGTCTTCGATGTAGTAATATTTCTGCTCCAAGGGATTGGCGGTTTTTAAAAGAGTCAGCATGTTAAGCGAAAAAGGGAAGGGTAAATCATTTCCCGACTTAAACAAAATCCCGGCAAATTTGGCATTTTTCATATGCTCAAAAATCTCTGCCGGATCATCGCTTATATATTCTTTAAAAGTCTCATCATATTTCTTTTTCATAAACCACATATTCTTTGTAAAGTTCGTCGCAGAATGCTTTACAAAAGCTGTTAGAGTCTTCGTTGTCTGCCAGTATCCATGAAGATTCAACCCGGCTTACGCCGTAATTCGAAAGTATCGAATAAACATGTGCAATCAGCGCAAAAGGAAGACCCACTCCCCTGTACTCGTCGAGTACTCCGTATTCCATAACCTTGGCGGTTTTAATCTTTTTATTTGCAAAAATGTTCTTAAAATAATGCTTTGTACCAAATGCTTCGCCGGGCGTGGCAAGTTCATTGTAATCAGGGTACCAGAGTATAAATCCTGCAGGTTTACCGTCCTTAAAAGCAAAAATTAAAGAATCTTCCTTCATAAAAAGAAAGAGTTCTTTTAACATTTCTTCATCGTCTTTGTAATCGCGCACATAATAATATTTGTGATCGGTAAAACATTTATTGTTTAAATCCGTATACATTTTCGAATATTCTTCGAAATGTTTTTTGTCGAATTTCTTAAATTCATATTCTTTGTTAAGCTTTTCAAGTATCTTTTCGTAGCGCATTAATCTTCCGTCTAAAGAATGCGTAAAATACGAATTAAGCTTAACTTCTTCAAGGTTCATTGCACGAAAATAATCGTTATAAAACGAAGGATTTCCTGCCGATGAAAAAGAATTGACTTTGTCAAAATGCGAATCAAGAAAACCGAGACCGTAATTCACATGTCCGTAAAGGCCTATTACAAGCCTTTTACAGCCTTTGCTTTTGCCAATCTTAACCGCTTCGTTTACAAGCATATTAACGGCTTCAGAAACACCTTCAAGAGATTCAAAAAAACAAAGCTGCACATATTCGGGTAAATCGTTTGCAACCGCAATTATTCCCTCGCAGAGAATATTTCCGCCATCATCTTCAACCATCAAGGGAGTGATGCTTAAACTCTTTGTGAAATGAAGCTTGTCGGAGAAAATCTCTTTTAGCATGAAGTAACTGTTGTCTACATAGAGTTTCTTTTCTCCGTAAACCTTCTTTCTGAAAGACAGGAATTTATTCTGAAGTTTTTTGCTTGTTGCAATCTCAGTTTGCATTTCTTGCTCCCAGCGTTTCAAGGTATTCGCAGATATCTTTTATGGTCTCTGCTTTACGATACTTCTCTTCTTCCATTTCCACTCCGAGAATCTCCTCGGCCACAAATGCAAGTTCCATCAAATCAAATGAATTAAGGCCAAGATCCTTTTTAAAATTTGATTCCGGCGTAACATTTTCGATACCGTATTTGTCTTTTAAAATCGCTTTAATTCTTTCGTACATTTAAAAATCTCTCTTTTATTCATTTTCTGTATATTTGCTTCTAACAATCTTTTTCGAGCTGTTTTTTTCAAGTTCTTCCCTGCTTACCTCAAAGTCGGTTATCTGCATGTATGAGGGCAAATCGCTGTTTAAGGAAGCAATATCGTCTTTTAGGAATTCTTCCTTTTCCGGATCGTGAAGAACAATTATTGCATGAAGTATATTGCTTCGCTCGGATACCTTCCTTGAAACCACAATGCTTTCCTTAACGTAAGGAATAGCATTGATTTTACTCTCTAACAGTTCGGGCGGTACGTTTTTTCCGTTCTCAAGGATAATAAGGTTTTTCTTTCTGCCTGTAACAAAAATGACTTTGCCGTCTGTACGTCCTATATCTCCTGTGGCGAGATAACCGTCCCTCATAATTGCTTTGGTGGCCTCTTCGTTCTTGTAATACCCGAGCATTACGCAGGGACCTTTTACGAGAATTTCACCATCTTCCGCTATCTTAACATCGATGTTTTTCATAATGGTTCCGGCGCTTCCGACCACATTGTTGCCCGTTCTTGAAACCGCTATTGTGGGCGAACATTCGGTTAAACCGTAACCGTTTAAAATCGTAATTCCGATTTCGTCGAATTTATTTACATAGTCTGCATTAAGTGCCGCTCCGCCGTTAACCACGAGACGAAGTTTTTTACAGATAAGCTTACCGAAAAATACATGCCTTAAATCAATTCCGAATTTTCTGAAAAACTTGCAGATTTTTATCGCTCTGTTAAAGGTCTTTTCCTTGTTCTGCTTTTTGACTTCTCTTATAATGCCGTCATACATTCCCTCGATTACCATCGGAACGGCACCGAAGAAGAACGGATTGAAAGTTCTTAAATCACGAAGCAGATATTTTGTTTTAAGGTTAAGACATAAGGTCGTGCCGTTATAAATCGTAGCCAAGATGCACGGATTAAAACCGTAAGTGTGATTCATCGGCAGGAATGCAAATGTCGGATTTTTTAGGATATTGTTTTCAAGCGTACCGCGGATATTTGTAATGACATTGTACTGGCTAAGCATTACACCCTTCATCTGACCGTCTGTGCCGGATGTGGATGCCAAAACAGCAAATCTGTCTTTATCGGTATCTTTTACGTATTCGAAGAAGTCCTGAATGCATTTTTCTGTATCGGCTTCATCGTTTTTAAATTCTTTTCTGAAATCCTCATCATCAATGTTAAATACTTTGAGATTTTCAGGCTTTGAAAACTCATCGCTTTCGATTTTCTTTTTCGTCTCATCGGTTACAAAAAGAAAGTCGACATCAAAATTCTTCACGCAGTCCGAAAGATTTTTTGAAGTCATTTCCTTATCAAGAGGAACGATAACATTCTTCATAACCGTTGCCATATAGATGGTTATATATTCGTAACGGTTTTCCGAGAAAATACCGATATGCTTTCCTTCTATCCCCTGCTCCTTAAAAAAGAGTCCGATAAGGGAAGTTTCTTTTATCATTTCCGCATACGAAATATCCGTAATCTGCTCTTTTTCCATAAAACGTATGGCTGTTGTTTTTGCCTTGGTTTCATATCTTCCTTTAAGCATTTCATAGAAATTATCGTATATAACAGTATCAAGATACGGATAATCCATTTTTGTGTCCTGCCTTCAAAATAAGTCTTTATAATAATGGAATCATATCAACAATTAAAACCAGAAGAATTAATATAAATACCGATGCTATCAGACAAACAGCCGAAAGCGTATGTGTATGTTCTTTATATTTATCTTTCGCTATATCTATTATTGACACAACGAATGAAAAGATACTGAACGGAGGGAATATTAACAAAAACAGTGAAACTGCACCAAGAATTGTATCGCTTCTGTATACAGCCCGTTCTCTCGCATCAAAATAACCTAAATATTTCTTATAGCCATCCTGCGCATTTTTATTTAAGTTATTAATGTTTTCAAGTTCTTTTTTATAATCATCTTCTTTGAGTTCAATTAAGGAACTGATATTTTTTTCCTCTTTGTACTGCATTAGAAGTTTAGAACCAAATACATTGAATTCATTAACTGTTTTGTCTGTTAATGAATTCAGATCTTCGAGTTCATTTAACATTTTAATGTATGCATGATACATTTTATCTCTTCGTTTGTTTATATTATCTAACGAATTGGTAATAAGATATACCGCTATCGGTGTAATAAGCGCAAGAAAAATTAATGCTCCGTATCCGGGAAAAAGCGCCGCTATCCACAAAAATCCGACGACAATACCGACTGTAACAAAATCCAGTACCCAGTTATATGAAAGCAGTACAGCCGCTCCGACTACAATCAGCGGAGAAGAAAGCAGCATAGTCAGTTCCAGGTAATCATATCCGTATATTCTAGGGAAAAGTCCCGTTCTTACAGAGAAAAGAATACACATTAAGAGAATGCCAAGAATGTAAATAAATAATCCGACTGCGAATGTTAAACTTTGCCTGTTGTTATAAATATCAAACGTTTCAGCAAATCTCGCCAGATTTTTAATTATTTCGTTTCTCTTCTGACCTGTTTCTGTTTTACGAAAATCTGTAGCATATTCTATCGATTTTTCTTCAAGAATTTTGTCAAATTCTTCCTGATCGGCAAGATTTTTTTTGCAGGTTGCGGCTATACCCATATATCCTTCTTTTAAATCTCCGACGGCCAGACTTACAGCCTTTTCATAATCCGGATCCGAATATAGGTCAAGAGGCATACGCGATATGATTGTCGGGTCTGCTTTATTCTTATTAAGTAATCTTAGCCAGTATCCCGGAGCATAGTCCGGATATCTGCTGATAAGTTTTTCAATATAGGGAGTTCCGTTTACATCATTCTTGGAAATAACAAACGAAAGTGCTTTGTTATAAAGTATCTCCAGATCAGAATTGGGACGGTACTCGGGCAAAGTCGTATTTCTGAGAAATCTTTCGACGTTATCCGCCAGATTTTTCAACGCACCTTCTTCGCCGAGAAGCTGGGCCTGTTTGGTCACAAAAGCTCTGGGCAGTTCTTCCGGATCGTCACATGCAAAAAACATTTGTTTCTTGTCATTATCCTGCATGAGTTTTAAAAATCTGCCCCATTCGTTTTTAACCCATACGGACATAAAATACTCAGCCTTTGTGCCGAGTACAACCATCGCCCTCGCACTTTTTAAGGCTGCAAAAATATAAGGCTCGTAATCAATGCTTAGTTTCATTTTAAGAGTTTCTTTTGCAAAGAAAACTTTAAAACCTCTGGCTGTCAGATCACAGAATAACTGATCGGCAAGTTCGACATCTTCGGTTTTTTCGCCCGTAGTTTCATCCGTTTCCTTGTAACAGATAAAAATATCATACGGCTTTTCATTCTCGACTATACGAAGATATTCATTCTGAATGTTATTGATATTCTCGGCTTCTTCACTAAGCAGTTTCTTCTGCTCGTCATCTGCCAGAGAAAGCGCATCAATATACGAATGATATGATAAAATACTCTCATCGTTTATTCTGTGCAGAGTGGGAAAATATTTATCCGAAACAGGATCGGGAACATATTCTATACCATATTCGCAAAGAGTACGAAGCCAGAGAATATCCGCCGTAGGCTCATTCTCCTCCAAAATAACATCATAAATTCTGGCAGCATTGTCAAATTCACGCTCCTGCCTTAATTTGTTTGCACGGTTTAACTGACTGACGTATTTTGACGTAACATTTGAAATAAAATTGGTCGCACCGCAGTAATCACATACGCACAGACTGGATTTGACTTTTAAAACACCGCCGCAGCACCTGCAGTTCAATGACTCAATATTTAAATACGAATTATCCATTTATTTCCCCCGCTTTAAAGCTACACATTAAATTCCCCTTTACACCCTGGTTAACAGAAATGCAATAATTACAAAAGCTCCGAAATTAAGTATTAATGATATAGATGACATATAATGTTTACGTTCTTTGTATTTATCTGTTGCCAGATCAAAAACAGCAACAAACAAAGAAAAGAAGTTAAGCATGGGAATCATAGACATTATTAACGCTATTGTACTGAGCTCGGATTCATTCTTCTGATAAGTTGATCTGACATCGGGAACGGAAACACCTATATACTTCGTGTACTGGGCTTCAGCAGATTCTGATATACCGTTAAATTTTTCCAGTACCTTGAAATAATCGTCATCCTTTATTTCTATTACCGAAGTAATTTTATTTTCCTCTTTATACTCCATACACAGTCTTGCAGCACGGGCACTCATATCGTTACTAACTTCACTTAAAACTTTTTTAAGTCTGACAAGTTCACCATGAATTCCAAGACTCGCATTTACCATTACGTACCTGTCTTTATTTAATGTATACGACATATTGGTAGACAGATATATGATAATCGGGAATGTAACCGACATAAGATACAAAATTTCATAACTTTTCGGCGTAAACACCGATAATATCAAAATCAGACACATTGATCCCGTTGTCACCAGATCTATAAGCAGGCTGTAAGAAAGTGCTACTGCTATACCGGCTAAAATAATCGGTGCAGAAAAAAGCGTTATCCAGAGCAGAGGATTCTTTCCGCCTCCTCTGGCAAAACCGGATATTTTATAAAGTACCATCGACATAATATTTCCTAAAACGAAAAGGATAAATCCCAACGCAAAAGTCATTCTGAGCTTATTGTTAAAAATATCAACCGTTTGCGCATATCTGGCAATATTGCCCATTATCTCGTTTTTCTTATGTCCTAATTCGGTATTGTCAAAGTTCTCATAATAATCAATTACTTTTTCTTCGAGAATTTTGTCAAATTTCTCCTGGTCAGTCAGATTCTTTTTGCATATTGCTCCGGTACTCTCATATACATTTTTCAAATCCCCTTTGGCAAGTTCTACAGCCTTCAGGTAATCGGGATTTGAATACAAATCAATCATCATGTGAGTGATGTTTGACGGAGTGGCTTTGACTGAATTAAGCATCCTTAACCAGTATCCCGGAGCATAGTCGGGATAGTTGGCAATCAATCTTTCGATAAACGGTCTGGCACCGAAATTGTCGTTCACCTGAAGGAAACTTAATGCTCTTGAATACATTTTTTCTCTGTCATCAGCAGGAAGCGAATCAAATTTAGTATTCTTTTTCAAATATCGTTCGACATTATCCGCAAGATTTTTCAAAGCATCTTCATCACCGAGAAGCTGTGCCTGTTTTGTAGCAAAGGCTCTGGGCAGTTCTTCCGGATCGTCACATGCAAAAAACATTTGTTTACTGTCATCATTCTGCATGAGTTTTAAAAATCTGCCCCACTCGTTTTTAACCCATACGGACATGAAGTATTCTGCTTTGGTACCGAGAACAACCATTGCCTTGGAACTCTTTAATGCGGCAAAAATATAGGGCTCATAATCAATGCTTAATTTTGTCTGAAGCGTTTCTTTCGCAAAGAAAACTTTAAAGCCCCTGCCTGTCAGGTCATAGTATAATTTCTCAGCCATGTCGACATCTTCGGTCTTCTCGCCCGTATCTTCATCGGTTTCCTTGTAACAGATAAAGACATCATAAGGCGCTTCGTTTTCGGCGATATGAAGATACTCGTTTTGTATTGTATTTATATATTCCGCTTCCGACTGAAGCGATTCTTTCTGTTCTTTGTCAGCCAAAGCAAGCGCATCGATATAAGAAGGATACGCTAAAATACTTTCCTCGTTTATTCTGTGAAGCGTCGGGAAATATTTATCCGAAACAGGATCGGGAACATACTCTATACCGTATTCACAAAGAGTTCTCTGCCACAGAATATCCGCTGTGGGAGGATTCTCTTCTAAGATAACGTCGTAAATTCTCGCCGCATTGTCAAATTCACGCTCCTGTCTTAATTTGTTTGCACGGTTGAGCTGATTGATATATTTTGACGCAACATCGGAAATGAAATTGGTCGCGCCACAGTAATCACACACGCACAGACTTGATTTTACTCTTAAGACACCGCCGCAGCACCGGCAGTTTAATGATTCAATTTCCACTATAGTTCTCCTCTTACAATCCCCGATTAATTAGGACACTTAATCTCCATAACTTCCTCAATCATTTTATGAAGAAGTCTGCACTCTTCGGTGTCGGCTGCCCTGTAATAAACTTCCTTGCCCTCTCTTCGCGAAACAATCAGTCCGCTGTTCTTTAAAGGGCGCAGGTGATGCGAAACCGCAGGCGAGGACATTTCAAGTATTGCAGAAATATTAATAACGCATTCCTCGTAATGACATAAAAGCCAGAAAATCCTTATTCTCGTCGGATCCCCGAGCTGCTGAAAAATCTCTGCCACAGTTTCAAAACTCGCATCGTTTGAAAGATTGTTTTTCAGTTTTTCAATACCTTTTTCTTCTCCGTGTTCATGCGGTAAAACAAACTCAGCCATGTATTTTCTCCCAATGAAAAATAAAAGTCCACAGTTAATAAAATAGTACCACGAAAGGTGCAATAAATCAATTAAAGCGCACTCTTTAAAACACCTCTTCGCTTTTAGAAAAAACCATAAAAAAAATATTTGTTTTTAATATTGACAGCAGGAAAATTATACCTTATTATTAAGACAACAATTAAACGATTGCTTAATCGTTAAATCAAAGGAGATGTAATATGAAAAAATCTTATGTAATTGAAGTTGACTGTGCCAACTGTGCAAATCTTATGGAAGATGCGGCTAATAAAACCGAAGGCATTAAAAGTGCTGCCGTTAATTTTATGACTCAGAAAATGCTGGTTGAATTTGAAGACGGTGCTGATGAGAAATCAACCATGAAACAGGTTCTTAAGAACTGCAAAAAAGTTGAAGACGACTGCAATATTGAATTCTAAAGGTGACTTTTATGAATAAAAAGCAGAAAAAAATGTTAATCCGAATAATAGTTTCTTCTGTGCTGATGATACTGCTCTTTTTCGCGTACAGAATTCTCGGTCCGGCGGGGAAGCCCTATTCTTTAGGCCTCATAAAAGAGCCGTTCTGGTTTATCTTTTATATGATACCCTACGGAATTATCGGATATGACATTTTAAGAAAAGCTTTTAAAGGGATTATAAAAGGCAGACCTTTCGATGAAAACTTCCTGATGGCAGTTGCAACAATAGGCGCCATCGTACTCGCTCTTATAAAGAAAAGCGGTGATTATACCGAAGCCATTGCCGTAATGCTCTTTTATCAGATAGGCGAACTCTTCCAGAGTTACGCAGTCGGCAAAAGCAGAAGAAACATCAGTAATCTGATGGATATAAGACCTGATTATGCCAATGTGGAAATCAACGGTAAAATTGAAAAGGTTTCACCCGACGAAGTATCCGTATCGGATATTATCACTGTCTATCCCGGCGAAAAGATTCCCATCGACGGAATCATCGAGGAAGGAAATTCAACACTTAACACTTCTGCCCTAACCGGCGAAAGCCTGCCTAAAGATGTTACTGCGGGTGATGAAGTAATAAGCGGCTGTATCAATCTTACGGGAGTTCTTAAGATTAGAACCACCAAGGAGTTCAGCGAATCCACCGTATCAAAGATACTTGAGCTAGTAGAATCGTCTTCTTCAAATAAATCAAGATCCGAAGCATTTATTTCTAAATTCGCTAAAATTTATACTCCCGCAGTAGTAATAAGTGCTCTCTGTCTTGCAGTTTTACCTCCAATCTTTATGCTCTTAATCGGCAAATCTCCGGAGTGGCCTGAGTGGATTTACAGAGCACTCACATTCCTTGTAATAAGCTGTCCGTGCGCACTGGTTATAAGCATTCCCTTATCGTTCTTTGCAGGGCTTGGCGGCGCAAGCAAGGAAGGCATCCTCATAAAAGGATCGAATTATCTTGAATCGCTTTCAAAGACCAAATACGTGGTATTCGACAAAACAGGTACACTTACAAAAGGCGTATTTAACGTAAACTGCATACATCACAATACAATGGATGAAGAGAAACTTCTGGAATATGCAGCTCACTGCGAAAGCGCTTCATCGCACCCTATCAGCATTTCACTTAAAAATGCATACGGAAAAGAAATAGATGAGACAAGAGTTACCGAAATAAAAGAAATTTCAGGCCACGGAATTACCGCTAAAGTCGATGAAATAAACATCGCCGCAGGCAATGAAAAACTGATGGAAAGCCTCGGACTTGAATACAAATCCTGCCATAAAAACGGTACCATCGTTCACATGGCTGTTGACAACGAATACGCTGGTCATATAGTTATTTCCGATGAAGTAAAACCTGACTCGAAAGAAGCAATTGAAAAACTTAAAAAGACAGGCGTTAAGAAGACCGTAATGTTAACCGGCGACCTTGAAAAGGTCGGCAAAGAAGTCGGCGAATCACTCGGCGTAGACGAAGTATACGGAAATCTTCTTCCGGCAGACAAAGTTGCCAAGGTCGAAGAACTGATTAATAACAAAGACAAAAAAGAAGTTCTTGCATTCGTAGGTGACGGAATTAACGATGCTCCGGTTCTTGCAAGAGCCGATATCGGTATTGCAATGGGTGCGCTCGGATCCGATGCCGCCATAGAAGCCGCTGACGTTGTTTTAATGGACGATAATCCTATAAAAATCGCACAGGCAATAAAAATATCAAGAAAGTGTATAAGAATCGTATACGAGAACATCTGCTTCGCTTTAATCATAAAATTTGCATGTTTAATCCTCGGAGCATTCGGCATAGCAAATATGTGGGTTGCAATATTCGCAGATGTAGGCGTAATGGTAATAGCTGTATTAAATGCAATAAGAGCACTTAATACAAAAAATACACTTTAACACTCCTTCTACTCATACAAAAGGCCGGGCATCATTTGATGTCCGGCGCTTTTTTATATTATTTCTTTTAAGTATTTTGCTACACCGTCATTATCGTTAGTGTCTATCACGATATCGGCGTTTTCCTTTACTCTTTCAATTGCATTGCCCATCGCGATTCCCGTACCGATATTTTTTATGCTTTCCACATCGTCGTTATCGTCTCCGAAATATAAGGCCTCGTCTTTTAAAAATCCGTAAGTATCTAATACTTCCTGTACCGCATTCCACTTGGTATCGTTCTTTGCCATTATCTGGTAAATCCAGTTTTCGGAAATACTGAAATAAGTATCGTCATCTACAGCGTTTAAAACATCTTCCTTAATGTCCTTAAAAGAAATAAGTTCGCCGTCTTTTTCATATTCAACAAATTTATTGTCTTTACCGATTACCAGGATTTTGAAGACTTTAATCTTTTTATCAAGTTTTGTAAGATCGGTAATATTCGTTATATCCCATTCGGGAATAATCGTATCGGAAAATATGCCGTCTCCTGTCTCAAGAACTATAATTTTATTCTTATCCCGGCTTAGCTTTGTAATTATACCGTGACTCGTATTGTAAGACATTCCGTTATCTATATTTTTATCGTTTAAACATACTCTCGCACCGTTTAAACTGATAACAGCGTCAAAAGGAATAGCATCACAGAACTCTTTAATGGCTCTCTTCGGTCTCGCGGTACATGCCACAAACACAATGCCTTTTTCCTGACATTTTATCACGGCCTCTCTGTTTGCTTCTGAAACATGTCTGTCAGAGTTAAGTAATGTTCCGTCCAGATCTGAAAAAATAATTTTAGGGTTTCTTTTTTTGTTCACGTTTTAGTCTCCTTAACAAAAAAGCAAAGAAGTATGTGTACCTCTTTGCTTAGTATGCTATTTTAATATTTCAAGATATTTCTTAACCGATTCTGCGGGTTCGTGGTTGAAAATGGACGAGCCCATAACAAAAACATTTGCTCCGGCGTCCCTTGCAACGGTAATCGTTTTTTCGTTTATTCCGCCGTCTACTTCTACATCGACATCCAGTCCTCTTTTAATGATTTCCGCACGGATAGCCTTGATTTTATCAGTACATTTTTCAATGTAAGGCTGAGCGCCCGCACCGGGATTAACCGTCATAACAAGCACCTGTTTTACGAGTTCAAGATAAGGGAAAACGCTTTCTTCAGGTGTGTCGGGGCTTAATGTGATTGAAGGAATCATTCCGAGTTCTTTGATTTTCTTTAAGTCAGTGGCGGGATCTTTCATGGCTTCCACATGCACTGTAAGAATCTGTGCACCCGCTTCTTTGAATTTCTCAAAATAACGGTTCGGATCCACTATCATAAGATGAACATCCAGAGTTAAATCCGTATGTCCCTTGATGCATTCAAGAACGGGAATTCCAAACGAAATATTCGGAACAAACAATCCGTCCATAACATCAAAGTGAAGATATTTTGCACCGGAATCTTCCACCTCTTTAATCTGAGTTCTCAGATCAAGAAAGTCCGCCGAAAGAATGGACGGAGCCAAAATGTAATTCATGTATAAACCTCTCGTCAGTATCTGTAATTTTTTTTGATTTCGGATAAAATCTTTAAATAATTTTCGTATCTCTCTTTGGAAATAAGACCTTCTTCCACTGCCTTTTTTACGCTGCAGTCAGGCTCCCTGTCATGAAGGCAGGCATTGAATCTGCATTTTGGTGTGTATGGAAGAAATTCGGGATAATAATCCGAAGCTCTCTCCTGCTCGTGAAGAGTGGGAAGATAAAATGATGAAAAACCGGGTGTATCAAGTATAAAAGATTCCGTACCGTCCACATCAAATTCAAACATTTCGGTATGTCTCGTTGTATGTTTTCCTCGAAGCGTCTTCTTTGATATATCGCCGGTTTCCATTATTTCGCTGCCGACAACGGCATTGATTAATGTGGACTTGCCGACACCGCTCGGACCTGCAACCGCGGTTGTTTTTCCGCGAAGCAATTCTTTTACGGTATCGATATTTATCTTTTCTTTGGCACTCGTAAAAATAAGCGGAGCATCAAAGCCTTTATATATTCTTTCAACTTCCTCTTTATCGGAAGTGTCCAAATCTTCTTTGTTAAAAATCAGTATCGGCTTTAATCTCTCATGCATGATAAAGAAGAGAAATTTATCCAGGAGATAGAAATTGGGTTTCGGATTGCAAAGCGCAAATATAACCATCATCTGATCCACATTGCTTACCGCGGGACGAATCAGTTCATTTTCTCTCGGAAGAATGTCAAGCACGCTTCCTTCTTTTTTCTCTTCATCCGATACTTCTATTTTGCAGTTGTCACCGACAAGGGGTTTTATCTTTTTATCTCTTAGTTTTCCCTGACCTCTGCAGGTATAAACACATGCGTTTTCGTAAGAATAAACGTAATAAAACCCGGATATTCCTTTAATAATCTTACCGGTCATTAATCAAATTCCACTTCGTAACTGATAACATCGGGTTTGGGAACATTCTGTACAATAACATTTCCGTT
Source organism: Lachnospiraceae bacterium (assembly GCA_016284175.1). GTDB lineage: Bacteria > Bacillota > Clostridia > Lachnospirales > Lachnospiraceae > UBA3766. The sequence continues at coordinate 27,647 of JAEEOJ010000050.1, forward strand.
TTCATCAACAGTCTCTTCGGTAGTCATAATGGTATAGGAAACTTCAACAATACCTCTTGACTGTGCGTAAATCTGAGAAATATTGATATTAAGTGGGAATATCGGAGCATCGTCATGATAAAGCTCTCCGCCATCGAGAGTCTTTAATGTTACGCTTACAGCTCCGCCTGTATATCTGTCGGGAGCCTGAACCATAATATTACATGAATAATATCTGGGCTCGGGGCCGATACTCTTCTTTAATGTAACTTCGGCACCTTCCTTAACGGTGGAACCGGAAGTATAACTCTGACCGCAGATAAGTCCTGTTTCAACGCTGTCAGAATAGATTTCGTCTACGGATGCGACTTTCATTCCGACACTTTCAACAAGTTCTGTGGCTTCTTCAACTGTTTTGCCGGTAAGGTCGGGCATTTTGCTCTTTTCTTTGCCTGAACCGTCACTAATTACCAGGGTTACAAGCATTTCAAAACTGCCGGGACTTCCTGCCTCGGGATTCTGTGAAATTACTTTGCCCTTGGGCACAGTATCACTCTTCTCAGTTGTCTTTGTAACTTTAAAGCCGTCGTTTTCAAGTTTAGCTGTAGCTTCTGCTTCCGGCAAATTCGTTACGTCGGGAATCTTAACACCGGTATCCTTGACTGCGGAAATAACCATCGTAACCTTGCTTCCTTCTTCGACATTGCTGCCGGCCGAAGGCTCGGTTCTGATAACTCTGTTCGAAGGAACGGTAGCTGAATCCTCGTATACTGTTTCTACGGTAAATTTATGATTTTCAAGGTATTTCTGGGCTTCCGATGAAACCATATTGTTTACAACGGGAACGGTTGTAAACTGTACCTTTTCTTCTCTGTCTGAGAAAATGCCGAGCGCTTTTCCTAAGAGTACAAGGAGCAATACACCGATTGTTACGGCTACTGCTGCAATTGCAACTGTCTTAATCTTTTCGCTAGCCTCGTTCTTTTTCTTGCCACCCTTCTTAGCGCTGCTTCCTTTATACGAGGATGCGGGTCTGTTCTGAGGCTGTGCAGGTTTCGGTTTATTCTGAGGCTGTGCAGGCTTGTTCGCAGTCTGAGGCTTTGCCTGAGGCTGCTTCGGCTTATTAACAGTCTGAGGCTTTGGCTGAGGCTTTCTTGCAGCACTCTGACTCGGAGCTTCATCTGTATTCTTAACATTTTTCGGAAGAACAAGTGCTTCTCTCTTCTGCTTGTTTATACGGGAAACATCTTCTTTTACGGGGTTTGTAACATCCGCAGGTTCTTCCTCGCCACGGCGTCTGTACATCGGATTAAGATTGGTCTTTGTTACGGAATTCTGCTCATAAGTATCAATCTTAACGAAGTTTTCGTTCGGTGAAATATAGGCCTTCTTTAAGTCCTCTATTACCTCGCTCATCTTCTGATATCTTCTGTCGGGACTCTTCTGCGTACATTTTAAAATGATCTGTTCAATACTGATGGGAACATCTTCCACATAGATTCTCGGAGACGGCATTTCTTCCTGAATATGCTTGATTGCGATTGCAACCGTTGTATCTCCGTTAAAAGGAACTCTGCCCGTAACCATTTCGAAAAGTGTGATACCCAAAGAATAAATATCACTCTTTTCATCGGAAAAACCACCTCTGGCCTGTTCGGGAGAAGTATAATGAACGCTTCCCATTACATTACTGGAAATCGTATTTGATGTCGTAGTCTTGGCAATACCGAAGTCGGTCACCTTAACTTTACCGTCTTTTGAAATAATAACATTCTGGGGCTTGATATCCCTGTGAATGATGCCGTTGTTGTGAGCAGCTTCAATACCTGAAGCAATGGGCAAAGCAATACTGATGCATTCGCTGATGGTAAGGCGGCTCTTCTTTTCGATATACTGCTTTAAGGTATAGCCGTCCACAAGCTCCATAACGATATAAGAGATACCGTTTTCCTCTCCTACATCGTATACGGTAACAATATTCGGATGCATAAGATTAGCCGCAGCTTCGGCTTCCTTGCGGAATTTGGCCACAAAATCCCTGTTCTCGGAAAATTCCTGCTTTAAAACCTTAACTGCAACATTTCTATTCAGTTTATTGTCTTTAGCTCTGTAAACATCAGACATTCCACCGGTGCCGATTAATTCCTGAATTTCATATCGGCCGCCGATGACCATACCAATCTTTACCATAAACAAACGCTCCTACTGCTCGTATGCGATTAAAACCACCGAAATATTATCATTTCCGCCGTTTTCGTTAGCGGTGGAAATAAGACCTGCTGCTTTTGATTCAAGACTCTCTTCGGAGGTTACTATTTTCAGAATTTCATTGTCTTCTATCATATTGGAAAGTCCGTCGGAACACATGAGAATTATATCTCCGTCACGAAGCGGTACCTCAAAAAAGTCTATATTTACATTACCCGTAGCACCTATTGCTCTGGTAATAATATTTTTATCGGGATGATTGCGCGCGCTGACTCTGTCGATTCCGCCCATTCTTACCATTTCTTCTACAAGTGAATGATCTCTTGTAATCTGAGTTATGGTCTTGTCTGCGGATATAACGTAGAGCCTCGAATCTCCGACATTTGCAACGGTAAGCGTGTCGTTTGAAATGGTTGCAAGAACGGCTGTTGTGCCCATTCCTACCATATTAACGTCTTCCATTGCTTTTCTTCTGATTCTTGTATTTGCCTCATTTATTGCATCGGAAATTGCAGTGACCATTTTCTTGCCCCTGCTCTTTGAACACATTTCCGTAATAGTCTCGACCGCACACTTTGAAGCATAATCGCCTGCCTTGTGTCCGCCCATTCCGTCTGCAACCAGAAAAAGATTATCCAGTGCACCCAGAGGATAAATCGAAGTAAATACAAAATCCTGATTCAGTTGTCTGAGTTTTCCTATATCTGTTTTAGATACAGCCTTGATCACTATCTAACCCCCGGGCTTCTTCATTGTGCCGACGTCTTAACTGTCCGCAGGCACCGTCTATGTCTCTGCCCATTTCTCTTCTTATAGTAACATTTATCCCGTTTTTTTCAAGTTTATTTTGAAACGCGTATATCCTTGTTTTGTCCGATCTTTTGAAATCCCTTTCTTTTATGGGATTTACGGGAATCAGATTAACATGGCCGTTATGACCTCGTAAAAGAGCCGATAATTCCTCGGCTTCTTCGTCATTGTCATTTACGCCTGCAACCAGAGAATATTCAAAGCTTACTCTTCTCTTGGTCTTTTCAAAATAATAGTCGCATGCTTCGAGGCTTTCGCTGATGCTGTAACTGTTGGCTATGGGCATCAGTTCCTTCCTTTTTTCGTCGTTCGGAGCATGAAGGGAAAGTGCTAAAGTTATCGGCAGATTTTCCTCTGCCAGTTCTTTAATTTTAGGTACAATCCCACAAGTTGATACTGTAACATTTCTTGCGGAAATATTCAACCCTTCGGGGCAAGTTAAAAGTTTCACAAACTTTACGAGATTGTCGTAATTATCCATGGGCTCACCCATTCCCATAACTACCACATTTGACACTCTCTCGCCCGTAATTCTCGTGATTTCATATATCTGCTCGAGCATTTCTGCCGCACTTAAACTTCTGACTAAACCGTCAATGGTTGAAGCACAGAATCTGCAGCCCATTCTGCAGCCTATCTGTGAGGAAATACATACCGAATTGCCGTGATGATACTGCATCCACACGCTCTCTATATAATTCCCGTCCTTTGTTTCAAAAAGAAACTTCTTGGTCGAATCAATCTTAGATTCGCTGACTCTGACTGTATTTAATCTCGTAAACTCAAAGTTTTCCTTAAGTTTGTTACGCAGAGCAACCGAAATATTGCTCATATCGTCAAAGTCTTTCGCAAGCTTTACATGAAGCCATTCATAAATCTGCTTTGCCCTGTAGCCTGCTTCGCCTAAGTATTTTATCTCATCCGTTAATTCAGTTAAGGTTAAATTCTTTATTTCTTTCATTTTGACCATTTGGGGACGGTTCTGTTTTGGCTTTTTTGACCATTTGGGGACAGTTCTCAAATTCTTTTCAGTACTGCTATGAAGAATCCGTCGGAATCATCGATACCCTGCATCAGTGTCAGACTGCCATTATTCTCTTTGCCTTTTAAAACATCCGGTAAAAAACTCAGTTCGGAATATTCAAACATACCTGCAGATATAAGCCCTGCAATCTGCTCTTCGTTCTCTTTTTTGTTTACCGTACAAGTCGAGTAACAGAGATATCCGCCCTTTTTAACGTACTTTGAAACATTATCGATTATGTTCTTCTGAAGTTCGTAAAGGCTTTCAAGACTTTCATCCGTGAGTCTGTATTTGATATCCTGCTTCTTACCGATTACGCCAAGACCTGAACACGGAACGTCCGCTACTACCACGTCAAAGGCCTCTTCAAATTCGGGATTAAATATCGTGGCATCACAAATCTGAACGTCAATATTTGATGCTTTGCATCTTTCGATGTTTTCTTTTATTCTTGAAATCTTATCTTCCGAAATATCGCAGGCCGTAATCTTTGCATCGGGATATCTTTCCGATAAAAAGATACTTTTACCGCCCGGAGCCGAGCATGTATCAAGAATTCTTTCCCCGTAAGGAACATTCTTTACAAGCATGTAACTTCCGACATCCTGGATATAAATCTTTCCGCTCATAAAAGATTTAAATTTGCCGATATTTCCCATGCCTTTTATGTTAAAAAGATTATCAAATCCGTTAACAGGTATTATCTCGGCGCCTTTTTTCTTAAAATCCTCTATGATTTCTTCTTTTTTTGAAGCGCTTACTTTTTCGCTTATCCTGATACGAACGAAATCACTTTCAAGTGATGCCTTTAGCATCTTTTCAACCGTGTCTTCATCGTACTGCGAAACAAGTAATTTCACCAGATTCAAAGGCATTGAATACTTTACCGAAAGATAGTTTTCATCGCCTTTTTCGGGATATTTTATATTGTCTTTGTTCTTAGAAATATTACGAAGGACTGCGTTTACAAAACCTGCTAATGTCGAAAAGCCTTTTTTTCTTGCAAGCTCCACGCTTGAATTCACAGCCAGCGTATCGTAGGAATTCATGTAAAGAATCTGATAAATGCCCATCTCAATAATGGTTCTTATTGGAAGCTTCATTTTGTTATGCGGTGTCTTTGAGTAAAGATCGCATACATAATCGAGCTCGATTCTTCTTTCAATCGTTCCTTTTACGATGGTTGAAAAAAGTGCTTTTTCGGTTTTGGAAAGATAATCGTATTTGTCGAGAACATCCTTGATTACAAGATGTGAAGGAGCATTGTTCTTCTCAATCTGTATAAGTGTCTCGAGCGCAATCTTTCGTAATTCAACTTCTTTATTCATACTTTAAATCAGACTGTCTCGTATTTCGTAAATCTGTCGCCGACTAAAATCTTTTTTCCTAAAAGAAAATCTTTTACGGGCATTGCTTTCTTGCCCTGAATCTGGATGTTTGTAATCACCAGCTGACCTTTACCGGTCTGCACATAAATTGCATCCTTTTCTACTCTGCAAACATCTCCGGGGTTCATTCCGCTCTCATCATCCACATAGTATGCGAAACACACCTTTACGAAGTTATCGTTTAAAAGAGCAAAGGTTGCGGGCCATGACCAGAAGGCTCTTACCTTAAGTGCAAGACTTTCTGCGCTTTCGTTAAAATCAAGCGCACCGTCTTCCTTTTTAATCATCTTTGCATAAAACAAAGGTCCTTCGGGCTGAGGAACAGCTGTTATTTCACCCTTTTCAAGCTTTGCTAACGCATCCACGATTAAGTCTGCGCCAAGCTCGCTTAATTTATCGTGTAAACTGTCAGCGGTATCTGTATCTTCAATCGCTACTTCCCCGGAAAGAAGCATGTCACCTGTATCAAGACCTTCGTCCATCTGCATGATTGTAACGCCGCTTTTTTTCTCGCCGTTTAAAATCGCCCACTGAATAGGGGCTGCGCCTCTGTACATAGGCAAAAGTGAAGCATGGATATTTATGCAGCCGTAACGGGGCATTTCAAGGATTTCCTTGGATAAAATCTGTCCGAATGCAGCCACCACGAAAACATCCGCAGGATATTTCTTAAGCACTTCGATATTTTCTTCTTTTTTAATTCTGTCAGGCTGAAAAACTTCAACGCCAAGCCTCATAGCCTCTTCTTTTACGGGCGAAGGAAGATAGAGTTTACTTCTTCCCTTGGGCTTGTCGGGCTGGGTTACAACGAGTAAAATCTCGTGTCCGGCTTCATGAAGTTTTCTGAGTGCCAGAACAGCAAAGTCCGGCGTTCCCATGAATACTATTTTCATATTATTCCTCCACAGGTTCTACATCCTGAAGTTCGCCCTCAACCTTATCCACATAAAGAATACCGTCAAGATGATCCATTTCATGAAGCATGGCTCTTGCGAAAAGTTCTTCTCCTTCAATTTCTTCCCATTCGAAATCAAGGTTTCTGGTTTTTACTCTGACCTTCATAGGTCTTGTAACAACACCGCATTTTCCGGGAACCGAAAGACAGCCTTCGTTGCCTGTCTGCTCGCCTTCTGTATAAACCACTTCGGGATTGATTAAAACAACGGGACCTTCGCCTACATCGATTACGGCGATTCTTTTTCTCACACCCACCTGAGGTGCGGCTAGACCAACTCCGTCGGCTTCATACATGGTATCTTTAAGATCCTCAATGAGTTCAAGAATTCTCGGAGTAATCTCCGTAACCTCCTTGCACACACATCTTAAACATTCCTCTCCCATTTCGCGAATCATTCTAAGTGCCATTTTTTCCTCCTAATTAAAACCCGTTCATAGGGTTAAAATCAAACATTACAGATTCTCTTGTCAGATTAAATTTCTCGGTCTCGGTTTCGATATAATCCTTAACCGAAATAAGTTTTTCGTAACTTAAACTTTTAATATATATAACTCTTCTGTATATATCGCATTTCTTCGAAAGCGTTGCATTCGCAGGTCCGATTTTGCCGATATCTTCCCTGAAAGGAAGCTTGTCAATCATATCGGCGATAACCTTCGAAAGCTTAACGACTCTCTTTTCTTCGTCTCCGGTAATCTGTATTCCTAAAAGATTACCGACAGGCGGATACATAAGCTCTCTTCTGTAGCTTATCTCTTCCTCATAAAAGCCATCGTAATCCTGGTTCTTTGCGTGTATCACTGCGTAGTGGTCAGGCTGATAAGTCTGTATTACCACTTCGCCCGCGTTCTCGCCTCTTCCCGCTCTGCCGCCTGCCTGTACAAGCTGCTGGAAAGCACGCTCGCCTGCTCTGTAGTCTTCTGCATTTAAAGCCATATCTGCAGCCAGAATTCCCACAAGGGTAACGCCCTTAAAATCATGACCTTTTACGATCATCTGCGTACCTATAAGGATATCTGCTTCCCTGTTGGAAAACCTCGATAAAATCGATTCGTAATCCTCTTCTTTTTTGGTCGAATCGGCATCCATTCTTAAGGTGAGCGCATGAGGAAATTCTTTTCTTACAAAATCCTCTATCATCTGAGTACCGGCCTTAAAGCCCCTGACCTTATCGCTTCCGCATTTTGAACAGATATTAGAGAAAGGCATTTCATATCCGCAGTAATGACATTTAAGTGTGCCGTCCCTGTGATATGAAAGTGATACGTCGCAGTGCGGACATTTAACCACTTCACCGCATTCCCTGCAGGATACAAATCCCGATATACCTCTTCTGTTTAAGAAAAGCATTATCTGCTCGTGCTTATTCAGTCTTTCTTCAATCAGCTTTTTAAGCCTTCTTGAAAATACTGATTTATTGCCGTCCTTAAGTTCGGCTCTCATATCTTCCACGTATACGTTAGGAAGAGTATTTCCCGTTAAGCGGTTATTTAATCTGTATAATTTGTATTCGCCGTTTTTAGCCTTGTAATAACTTTCAAGCGAAGGTGTCGCAGAACCAAGTACAAGCACGGAATTTGTCAGTTCGCAAAGCTTCGCAGCAACTTCCCTGGCGTGGTACTTAGGCATGTTATCAGCCTTGTAAGAGCTTTCATGCTCTTCGTCGATTACCACGATTCCAAGATTTTCAAAAGGTGTAAAGAGTGCGGAACGAGGTCCGATCATAATATCGACCTTGCCCTCTTTTACCTTAAGATACTGGTCATACCTTTCGCCTGCAGTCATCTTCGAATGAATAACGCTCACCCTGTCTCCGAATCTTGCATAAAATCTCATTAGATTCTGATAGGTCAGGGCTATTTCGGGAATAAGCAGTATTGCCTGTTTACCCTCGTTTATTCTGTCTTCAATAAGGCGCATGTAAACTTCGGTTTTTCCGGAGCCTGTGATACCGTGAATGAGGTATGTGTTTCTCTCTCCGTTTTTTAAATCCTTGTTTACATCGTCTACGATTATCTGCTGTTCATCCGACAGACTCACAGTAACATCCTGAGGATTGTCGATTTTTACGGGATTTCTGTATACGGTTTCCTCTTCGATTTTAATGCTGCCTGTTTTTACAAGCGCATTAATGGTCTGTGCGGAAACATTCATTTTGCCCGTGATGAAAGAATAAGACATATCGGGATATTTTATGAGTTCCCGTAAAAGACGCTCCTGCGCATTTCTGTGCTTCCTTCCTGCTTCATTTGCAAGGAATTCAAGCCTGTCTTTATCCATCAGCGCGATAACTCTTCTTCGAACTTCTCTTTTAACCGTTTTCTTAACAGGCATAACGGTTTTAAGAGCATTTATCTGAGTCGAGCCGTATGTCTTTCTTATAAAAGATGCAAGTTTTATAAGTATCGAATCTGCTTTTACGCTGCCTTTTGCTATTCCGATAATATCTTTTATTTTATCCGAATCGTAATCGCTTTTATCCTTGATTCGTATAACGTAACCGCTGATAATCTTGTTCCCGCGGCCGAAAGGAATGTCTACAAGTGACCCTTCCTCGATTAAGTAAGCGAGTGATTCGGGTATTCTGTATGTAAATGGTCTGTCGAGTTTTTCGTGGGAAATATCCACTATTACTTCAGCGTACAAATGTACCTCCAAACAATCATTCCGGTTTATAAGATGCAAATTTAACTTTCTTCCTAAGCTTCGCTGCCAGTTCGGGATCT
>JAEEOJ010000051.1 GCA_016284175.1 Lachnospiraceae bacterium
GATCGGTCAATCTTGTACCGTTTAAGACAATTTCGCTTTATATAAAATGGATTTTTGACGGAAACAGATATAACAATTATATTCCTTTAACTAATCTCGGAGTTAATCTTATTCTTCTTTTTCCGATGGGATTTTTTCTTCCGAACTTATTCGACAGACTCAGGAATTTTATTGCATATCTTTCAACCAACATCCTTATACTCGCTTTGATTGAGACGATTCAGCTTATCACAAGGCGGGGTTCTTTTGATGTGGATGATTTTATTTTAAACATCCTCGGTGCAATTATCGGCTTTCTTGTATGGTTACTGACCATAAAAGTAATAGATTCCGTCACAAAGAAGAAAAATGAAAATGAATAAATGATAAAAAAAGAAAGGCAAAAAGATGTTTCGTACGCTTGCAAAACATGTAAAAAACTATAAGCTTGCATCCGTTTTGACACCGCTTTTTATGGTACTTGAAGTAATCTTCGAAACCATCATCCCTCTCTGTATGGGTTGGATTGTAAAATACGGTATCGAAGGAAACGACGGTGCGGGCGATATGGATTACATCCTGAAAATGGGCGGCATAATGACGGTTCTCGTTATTCTGGCCTTTATTTCGGGTATCTTAGGCGCTGCATTCGGATCGATCGCATCCTGCGGTCTGGGAAAGAACTTAAGAAAAGACATGTATTCGAATATTCAGTCGTTCAGCTTTTCGAATATCGACAAATTTTCGACTTCAGGTCTTATCACCAGACTTACAACCGATGTAACCAACGTGCAGAACGCATATCAGATGCTTCTTCGTATGGCATTCAGAGCGCCTGTCAGCATGATCTTCGCACTCGTTATGTCTTTCCTTGTTTCCGTAAAAATCGCTCTCATTTATCTTGCAGCCGTTATTTTCCTCGGAATCGGCTTAAGCATAATCATGATTAATGCAAGAAAGTATTTCTCAAGAGTGTTTGAAAAATACGACGACTTGAACGAAACCATTCAGGAAAATGTAAACGCAATCAGGGTCGTAAAAGCATTCGTAAGAGAAGATTATGAATCCGAAGAATTAAAGAAAGCAGCCGGAAACATCTACAAAATGTTCGTAAAAGCAGAAAACGTAGTTATCTGGAACTCGCCTTTAATGCAGTTTACGATGTTCGGAACCATGCTTCTTATCAGCTGGGTAGGCGCACACCTTGTAGTATCACATGAACTCGATACCGGTGATCTTCTTACACTTTTCACCTACTGCTTAAATATCCTCGGCAACCTGATGATGCTTTCCTTCGTTTTCGTTATGCTCACGCTTTCCGCAGCGAGCGGCCGAAGAATTGCTGAAGTTCTCGATGAAAAGACCGAGCTTGAGAATCCTCCCGAGCCTGTTTACGACGTAAAAGACGGAAGCGTTGAATTTAAGAATGTTAACTTCTCATACAAAAAAGGTACCGGTAAAAACGTACTTAACAATATCAACTTAAACATAAAATCAGGCGAAACCATCGGTATCATCGGTGGTACTGGTTCTGCTAAATCCAGTCTGGTCAGCCTTATAAACAGACTTTATGATGTTAACGAAGGTGAAGTTTTAGTAGGCGGATTAAATGTAAAAGAATATGACATGGAGTCCTTAAGAAACCAGGTTTCGGTAGTACTTCAGAAAAATGTTCTTTTTGCAGGAAGCGTGCTTGATAACCTTCGCTGGGGCAATCCCGATGCAACAGAAGAAGAGTGCATCGAAGCATGTAAACTTGCATGCGCCGATGATTTCATTTCTGCATTCCCTGAAGGTTACAATACCAAGATTGAGCAGGGCGGTACCAATGTTTCAGGCGGTCAGAAGCAGAGAATCTGTATCGCAAGAGCTTTGCTTAAGAAACCTAAGATTCTGATTTTTGACGATTCGACATCGGCTGTCGATACGGCTACCGATGCCAGGATAAGAAAGTCCCTAAAAGAAGCAATTCCCGGAACAACAAGATTTATCATTGCTCAGAGAATTTCTTCAGTACAGGATGCAGACAGAATTATCGTTATGGAAAACGGTGAAGTAAACGGATTCGGCACACATGACGAACTCCTTGCAAATAATGCAATCTACAAAGAAGTATTTGAGTCACAGACCGGAGCAAATGCTGACTTTGACGAATCGAAAGGGGGTGCGAACTAATGGCTAAAGAAGGCAAGCCCATCAAGATGGGAAGAAATCAGAATTTCGGCCCGAGACCTAAACTCGATCATCCCTTAAAAACATTCTTCAGACTTATGGGATACTCATACGGCAGATATCCTATCCAGTCACTTATCGTGCTTTGCTGTATTGTATTTTCAACACTTGCACAGATTCGAGGAATGCTTTTCCTTCAGGTACTGATTGATGATTATATCAAACCTTTGTCTGAATCGCCTAACCCTGATTATTCGGGACTTTTCGAAGCAATCGGAATGATTGGCATTATGTTTGCCATCGCCGGACTCTGTACTTTTACGATGAATAAAATCATGGTTTATGTAGCACAGGGTACGATGAGAAGACTCCGCGTGGATCTTTTCTCACACATGGAAAAACTTCCTATCAAGTACTTTGATACACATGCTCACGGCGATATCATGTCGATTTATACAAACGACGTTGATACCACAAGACAGATGATTGCACAGAGTATCATTCAGCTGATTTCATCTCTTATTACAATCATCGGTACTTTTATCGGACTCATAAAATTATCACCGCGACTTACTCTGCTTACGGTAGCAATGATTTTCGTTACCTTCGTAACTACCAGAGTCATAGCAGGAATTTCTGCAAGATTCTTTGTTTCACAGCAGAAGAACTTAGGTGCTGTAAACGGTTACATCGAAGAGATGATGGAAGGTCAGAAAGTCGTTAAAGTATTCTGTCGTGAAAACATCTGTGAAGAAGAGTTTGAAAAATTAAACAACGACCTTTATGTCAGCGCTTCAACAGCAGGCAAACTCATAAATGTATTAGGTCCCGTTAACGGACAGCTCGGAAACTTAAGCTTTGTAATCGTTTCCATCGTCGGCGGTTACTTTGCAATCGCGGGAATCGGCGGATTTACAATCGGCGCTTTGGGAAGTTACCTTACACTTAACAAAAACGTAAATATGCCCATCATGCAGATTTCGCAGCAGTTTAACACAATTGTTATGGCTTTAGCAGGCGCAGACAGAGTATTTAAACTTCTTGACGAGCCCGTTGAATCTGATGAAGGATACGTAACACTCGTTAATGCCAAGAAAGACGGCGAGAACTTAATCGAGACAGAAGAGCATACAGGCGTATGGGCCTGGAAGCATTATCACAAGGCTGACGATACAACCACTTATGTTGAACTCAAAGGTAATGTTGTGCTCGATGACGTAGACTTCGGATATACTGAAGAAAAGATGGTTCTTCACAATATCGATATCTTTGCAAAACCCGGTCAGAAGATTGCGTTTGTTGGTTCGACCGGCGCAGGTAAGACTACAATTACCAATCTTATCAACAGATTTTATGATATTCAGGATGGTAAGATTCGCTACGACGGAATAAATATCAACAAGATAAAGAAGGCTGATTTAAGAAAGTCACTCGGTATGGTTCTTCAGGATACGCACCTTTTCAGCGGAACCGTTATGGAAAATATCCGTTACGGTAAGCTTGATGCAACCGATGAAGAAGTTATTGCTGCAGCAAAGCTTGCAAATGCACACGGCTTTATCGAAAGACTTCCTCAGGGCTACAATACCGTGCTTAAGGGCGACGGCGCATCATTGTCACAGGGCCAGAGACAGCTTCTTTCAATTGCAAGAGCCGTTCTGGCGGATCCCAAGATTCTTATTCTCGACGAAGCAACATCGTCGATTGATACAAGGACCGAGATGAATATTCAGAAGGCAATGATAAGGCTAATGAAGGGAAAAACAAGCTTTATTATAGCACACAGACTTTCTACGATTCGTGATGCCGACGATATCCTCGTTATCGATGCGGGCAGGATCGTTGAGAAAGGCGACCATAAATCTCTTCTTGAACAGAAGGGTCATTACTGGCAGCTTTATCAGTCTCAGTTTACTCGCAGCGATGCGGTATGACTTGACGTTTTTGCTATGACAAAAATGTGAATCTTTCTATTTGGGATTGACAAAGTATTATCGTTGTGGTATTATTAATAAAGAAAGTCGAATCTCATGAACAGTGAGGTGAAGTGGATTGAACGGAAGATCTCTCAGCGAACCGATGACGATCGGCGTAATCGCCGTCGTTTGTGTTGCGTTTGTTCTTTCTGTTTTCTGCTTCGCCTCTTTTTTCGTTTTGAACAGGCCTGAAACAACCGATAATAATAATCAGAACGATACAAACATAGTCAACCAGGATCCTGTAAACGAGTATGAAGGCGTGGATCCCGAAACCGTTGCTAAAATAGAGGCATTAAAGAGTGAAATTGCCGTATACGATAAAATTCTCGCATCAAAGTATATGCTACTGGTAAATAAAGAGCATCCGATTCCTCAGGATTTTGCTCAAACGTCTCTTATAGATACGGAATCGAACCCCGCACTTAAGCTTGATGCAGTTGCTGCAGTTAAAATACAGGAATTTATCAATGCGGCTAAGCAGGAAGGGTATACGTGCAAAGTCATAGCGGGATACAGAACGTATTCCGATCAGGAATCTGCTTATAACTATGCATATCAGAGCGAGATCAACGCTGGCTATACTGCAGAGGAAGCTGAGGCACGCATAGGACTTTCTGTTGCAAAGCCTGGTTACAGCGAATTTGAAACTGGGTATACCGTATGCATTGCGGAAAATTCTTCTGTGACCAAGGATGAAATGGTTTCTTCCGAACTGTATAAATATATATCCGAAAATATTTATAAATACGGCTTCATTTTACGTTACCCTGAAGGCAAGCAGGATATTACAGGATATGAGTTCGACCCGTTCTGCTACCGATATATCGGTGATGAGGGTGTTTCAGAGGGCGTTTTATCAATGAGTCATGCTCAGTATATTTATGAAAAGAATTTCTCGTTTGAGGAATATATTGATTATCTAACTGCCAAGCGTGCATACGCTGTGCAGAATCTGAATGTATCTTCTGCTGATATAGATCGGCATTAAGATTATAAATAAATCATTTTTTTAAAAGAAGGTGCTCTTATGGCTATTAAACTCGGTATCATCGGATACGGCGGAATGGCTCACTGGCATAGAGACAGCGGTCTTAAAAATGTTCCCGGCTTTGAAGTTATCGGCGTTTACGACATCGATCCCGCTAAAATCGAAGAAGCGCGTTCGCAGGGAATGATAGGTTATAACAAGCTCGAAGATATG
>JAEEOJ010000003.1 GCA_016284175.1 Lachnospiraceae bacterium
AATCACGCTTTTGAAAGGAGATTTATTTAAAATGGGCTATAAGGTTGAAAAGCTTGAAGGTAGTATGGCAAAGCTGATCATTGATGTTTCTGCAGAAGAATTCGATGCTGCTTGCGAAAAAGCATATCAGAAGAATAAAAAGAGAATTTCTGTTCCCGGTTTCCGTGCCGGAAAGGTTCCCAAGGCAATGATTGAAAAAATGTACGGCAAAGAAGTATTTTATGAGGATGCCGCTAACATCATCATTCCCGATGCTTACGAAAAGACATATGACGAAGCAGTTAAGGAACTTGATATCGTTTCCGCTCCCAAGATCGAAGTAGTTGAAATGGAAGCAGGAAAGCCTTTTGTTTTCAGTGCTGAAGTTGCTCTTAAGCCTGAAATCAAGCTTGGAAAATATAAAGGTGTAGAAATCGAAAAGATTGATACCGAAGTAACTGAAGACGAAGTTAACGAAGCTATCGAAAAAGAAAGACAGAACGCAGCAAGAATCGTATCTGTTGAAAGACCTGTTAATACAGGCGATACAGTAACAATCGACTTTGAAGGATTTGTTGACGGTGTTGCATTTGAAGGCGGCAAGGGCGAGAATTACAACCTTGAAATCGGTTCTCATTCATTCATCGATACTTTCGAGGATCAGATTGTCGGAAAGAACATTGACGACGAATTTGATGTTAATGTAACATTCCCCGAGAATTACCAGGCAGCAGAACTTGCAGGAAAGCCTGCAGTATTCAAGGTTAAAATCCATGAAATCAAGGAAAAACAGCTTGCTGAGCTCGATGATGATTTCGCAAGTGATGTTTCCAGCTACGATACATTTGCTGAGTACAAGGAATCCGTAAAGAAGAACCTTTCCGACAAGAAGGCAGATGATGCCAAGAAGCAGAAAGAAGATGCTGCAGTTAATGCAATCATCGAAGATTCCGAAATCGAAATTCCTGAAATGATGCTTGCTACACAGCAGAGAGAAATGCTTGATGAGTTCGCTCAGAGATTAAGATATCAGGGTATGAGCATCGATCAGTACTTCAAGTACACAGGAATGAATCCTGAGATTATGATGGAACAGATCAAACCTCAGGCAGAACAGAAGATTAAGACACAGCTCGTTCTTGAAGCTGTTGCTAAGGCTGAAAACATCGAAGCAACAGATGAAGATGTTGAAGCAGAAATCAAGAAGATTGCAGACAACTACAAGATGGAAGTTGAGAAGGTTAAAGAAACCCTCGGCGCAGCAGGCAATGATGAAGCAATCAAGAAAGACATTGCTATGCAGAAAGCTATCGACTTCATAACAGAGAACGCAAAAGAAAAGGCTGCTAAGAAGGCTGCAAAGAAGGCTAAAGAAGAAACAGCCGAAGAAGGCGAAACTAAGCCTAAGAAAGCTGCAAAGGCTAAAAAAGAAGAAGCAGCTGAAGAGAAGACAGAAGAATAGTATTAGTGTTATAAGGAGCATTTTATGAGTCTGGTACCTTATGTCATTGAACAAACAAGCAGAGGCGAGAGAAGCTATGATATTTATTCACGTCTCTTAAAAGAAAGAATTATTTTCCTCGGAGAGGAAGTAAACGAAGTTACTGCATCTTTGGTAGTTGCACAGCTTCTTTTCCTTGAAGCGGAAGATCCCGAAAAGGATATTCAGCTTTATATCAACTCTCCCGGAGGATCCGTTACCGCAGGTTTCGCTATTTACGATACAATGCAGTACATCAAGTGTGATGTTTCCACAATCTGTATCGGTATGGCTGCTTCAATGGGAGCATTCTTGCTCTCGGGCGGTGCAAAAGGTAAGAGAATGGCTCTTCCCAATGCTGAGATTATGATTCATCAGCCTTTGGGCGGTGCTCAGGGACAGGCTACCGAAATTGAGATTGCTGCAAAGCATATCTTAAAGACTAAGGAAAAGCTTAACAAAATCCTTGCAGAAAACTGTAACCAGCCTCTCGACGTTATCGCAAAAGATACCGATCGTGATAACTGGATGACTGCAGAAGAAGCTAAGGAATACGGTCTTATTGACCTTGTAATTTCTTCGAGAGAAGAGAACAAACAGGAGTAATATGGCAAACAAAAGAAATGATTCCGACAAGAACGGCAAACAGGTAAAATGTTCTTTCTGCGGACAGACGCAGAGCCAGGTCGGCCAGATGATAGCCGGACCGGGCGGAATATATATTTGTGACGAATGTATCTCCACATGCAACGATATCCTGAAACTTCAGGCAAAAGAGAGCATGGAAGAAGATTTGTTTGAAGCATCAAATTATGATTTTGCCAAATCAAATCTTAACATCAATCTTTTAAAGCCGAAGCAGATAAAAGAGTTTCTTGATGACTATGTGGTAGGACAGGAAGAAGCAAAAATAGTTCTGTCTGTAGCCGTTTACAATCATTACAAAAGAGTTACCACTCAGGCAGACTTGGATGTGGAACTCCAGAAGAGCAATATACTTATGCTCGGACCTACGGGCTCCGGTAAAACATATCTTGCACAGACACTCGCAAAGATCATAAATGTGCCTTTCGCCATTTGTGACGCTACTACATTAACCGAAGCAGGTTATGTAGGCGAGGACGTTGAAAACATCCTTCTTAAGCTTATCCAGGCTGCGGATTACGATGTTGCAAGAGCAGAGTACGGTATTGTATATATCGATGAAATCGACAAGATAACCAAAAAGAGCGAGAATGTATCCATCACCAGAGACGTATCGGGTGAAGGCGTTCAGCAGGCACTTCTTAAGATAATCGAAGGCACAAACGCGTCGGTTCCCCCTCAGGGAGGAAGAAAGCATCCCCAGCAGGAGCTTATTCCCATCGATACCACCAACATTCTGTTTATCTGCGGCGGTGCGTTTGACGGACTCGAAAATATCATCGAGCAGAGACTTAACAAAAAGTCGATTGGTTTCAATTCGGAAATTGTTAAAAACAATATTCTCGAAAAGAGCAATCTCTTTAAGGAAGTTGCACCTCAGGATCTCGTAAAATTCGGTCTTATCCCCGAATTTGTTGGTCGTGTGCCCATCAATGTGGCACTTGAAGGTCTGGATGAGGAAGCGCTTGTTAAGATCATAAAAGAGCCGAAAAACTCCATGATTAAGCAGTATACGGCTTTATTTAAGATTGACGATGTGAATCTTTTCTTTGATGATGATGCTGTACTTGAAATCGCCAAGGAAGCTTATGAACGTAAGACCGGTGCGAGAGGTATCAGATCCATTATGGAAAAGGTAATGACCAAGGTAATGTTTGAAATCCCTTCGGATGACAGCATTGCGGAATGTCATATCACCAAGGATTCCATTTTGGGATTATCCGAACCCGTGGTGGTAAGAAAAGGAGAAACTGCTCCTGTTTCAAAAGAAACGGTAACAGCTTAAAGATTATAAGGGGCAAGAAATTGCCCCTTTTTCATTAATTTTATGAAAGGCGGCAGGTATGAAAATAAAAAGCATAAATCTTGAAACCGTATGCGGTGTAAGCTCAAGACTTCCGAACAATTCGCTCCCCGAATTTGCTTTTGCGGGCAAGAGTAATGTCGGCAAATCCTCGCTTATCAATGCTTTTATGAACAGAAAATCGTATGCAAGAATATCCTCGCAGCCCGGTAAAACACAGACAATCAACTATTACAACATCAATTCCGAATTTTACCTCGTTGACTTACCCGGTTACGGCTACGCCAAGGTTTCCGAATCCGTTAAGGAACAGTGGGGCAAAATGATTGAAAGATACCTAAAGAAATCACCGACTCTTAAGGCCGTTTTTCTTTTGGTGGATATAAGACACGAGCCGAGCGCAAACGACGTTCAGATGTATGACTGGATAATCGCAAACGGCTTCGATCCGATAGTTATAGCCACCAAAGCGGATAAGATTTCAAAGGGTGCAGTAAGCAAACAGGTATCAATCATAAAAAAGAAGCTTGAATGTGAGAAAAACACCGTAATTATCCCCTTTTCAGCCGAAGATAAGAGGGGCCTGGAGGAGATTTACGCCAAGGTTGAAGAGTATCTTGCAAGCATTGCAAAAACAAATTAATTTTTTTCTTGACTTAGGTGTGGTGTTTAGATATAATAGTCGTTGCGGATTGAAAAAAACGCGTAATCGGGGTGTGGCTCAGTTTGGCTAGAGCGCTGTCTTAGGGAGGCAGAGGTCGCAAGTTCAAATCTTGTCACTCCGATTTTTTTATTACAGCAATTTTTACTGTTTTTTACACATGACTATGTTATAATTGTCATGTGTATTTTTTTGTTTATTCGGCGGTTTTTCGGTTCTAAAATACTTTTTTAACCGATGGATTAACAGCCGTAGCTTTTTATTTTGCTTTTTTTTCGACAGAAAAATACCGCTTTGGAGGTTTTATGATAGCTATAATTGATTATGATGCAGGCAATATTAAGAGCGTTGAAAAAGCCGTTTTAAAGCTTGGATATGACTGCGTAATTACAAGAGACAAAGATGTGCTTAAAAAGGCTGACAAACTGATTCTTCCGGGCGTAGGTGCATTTGGCGACGCCATGGGAAGACTTAATGAATACGGTCTTAAAGATGTTATAAAAGAACTGGTTATGGATGAGGGCAAGCCTTTACTCGGTATATGCTTAGGACTTCAGCTTCTGTTTGATTCCAGCGAGGAAAGTCCCGGCGTCGAAGGACTCGGACTCTTGAAGGGTAAGATTGTAAGACTTCCCGAAGGCGACGACAGAAAGATTCCTCATATGGGCTGGAATTCCCTTGAATTTCCCAAGAAGAGTTTACTTTTTAAAAGGGTTGTAAAAGGAAGTTACGTATATTTCGTCCATTCGTATTATCTTAAGGCAGAGGACGAAAAAATAGTTGCCGCAACCACGGAATACGGTGCAACGATTCATGCAGCCGTTGAGTGGGGAAATATTTATGCGACACAGTTCCATCCCGAAAAGAGTTCATCGGTGGGACTCAGAATTTTAAGAAATTTCCTGGAGGCTTAAATGCATACAAAAAGAATTATTCCGTGTCTCGACGTTAATGCCGGACGCGTTGTAAAAGGTGTAAATTTTGTCAATCTTATAGATGCCGGAGATCCGGTTGAATGTGCGCTTGCCTACGACAAAGCAGGTGCGGACGAGCTTGTTTTCCTGGATATCACGGCAAGCAGCGATGCGAGAGACACCGTGGTTGACATGGTAAGAGCGGTTGCGGAGAGCGTATTTATTCCGTTTACCGTAGGTGGCGGCATCAGAACAGTTGACGATTTTAAGAAGATTTTAAGAGAAGGCGCCGACAAGGTGGCTGTTAATTCTGCGGCCATCATGAATCCTAATCTGATTGCGGAAGCTGCGGATAAGTTCGGATCACAGTGCGTGGTTGTTGCGATTGATGCTAAAAGAAGAGCGGACGGCAGTGGCTGGAATATTTACAAAAACGGCGGAAGAGTAGATATGGGCATAGATGCGCTTGAATGGGCGATTAAAGCCTGCGAACTCGGTGCCGGAGAGATTTTATTAACCAGTATGGACTGCGACGGAACCAAGAACGGATACGATATCGAACTTACCAGAACCATCGCGGAAGCAGTTTCGATTCCCGTTATCGCTTCGGGTGGGGCAGGAACCATGGAACATTTCAAAGAAGCTTTAACAGACGGAAAAGCAGATGCAGCACTTGCAGCCAGTCTTTTCCACTTTAAGGAACTTGAAATTCGTGAAGTAAAGAAATTCCTTGCAAACGAAGGAATTCCCGTGAGGTTATAATATGCCGCCTATCACAGGAGAGTGGGAAAAAGCTTTAAAAGAAGAGTTCAGCAAAGATTATTATATTAATCTTTACAAAAAGCTCCTTGAAGAGTACAGGAATTATACGGTTTTCCCACCCAAACAGGATCTTTTTAACGCATATCATTTTACTCCGCTTGAAAATGTCAAGGTAGTGATACTCGGACAGGATCCGTATCATGATGTCGGACAGGCTCACGGACTTTGTTTTTCGGTGCAGAAAGGCATAGAAATACCGCCTTCGCTTAAAAACATTTACGAAGAATTAAACAGGGAACTCGGCTGTTATATACCTGATAACGGAAGCTTGGAAAAATGGGCCAGACAGGGTGTGTTTTTGCTTAACGCGGTGCTTACCGTAAGGGCTCATTCTCCTCAGTCACATCAGGGAATCGGCTGGGAAAAATTCACAGATGCGACCATCAGAATCTTAAACGAACAGAATCGACCGATAGTTTTTATGTTATGGGGTAAATCGGCGATTTCGAAGAAGGAGATTTTAAACAATCCCAACCACTTAATTCTGACCGCTCCGCATCCGTCACCACTGTCTGCATACAGAGGATTTTTCGATTGCGGACACTTCAAAAAAGCCAATGATTTTCTTAGAGAAAACGGTCTTTCGGAAATCGACTGGCAGATTGAAAATGTGAATTAGAAATTTTTTGCAAAAAAGTGTAAAGAAATAGGGCTCAACTTTAGAATATCGTTTGATTTTTGACACTATAAAGTATATAATAAAAAATGGTGTGGATTAATAAATGATATTCACCCTAACAGACATTTGGGGAGGCATTCATGAAAGAATTAATGATAATGTATCATCCTGTGAAGAAGGAGATTCGTTTTCTCGCCAAAGCAAAGGGCGAGTTCGTGGAGATTCCTTATGCCATGTGTCCCTGGCTCAATCAGTACGGACCTGACAACGGCGAATTCCTGCTCCAGAATCACGGCAATAAATTCTTTGATGATATTTGGGAACAATTTTTAAGAGACAATGTCAATCTGGTTTTCAAAGGAACCAAGGTTGACTATGAAGACTTTGTAAAAAAAGTCAGAGAATACAACAAATCCGTAAACGAAGACAGATTTAAGGTTACACAGTTCATCGAACTTCCTTCAGTTACGGAAATTTATACCGCCATTGCGGATTTTTGTGATGCAACTCTCGAAACATTTGATAACGAACTTCAGAATTCCGACATCAGAAAATCGTTTGTTGAAAGAAAGACCGAGTTTGAATCCAAGAAAGCCAAGCTTAACAATTCAGACGTCAATCTTTGCCTCGTAGGTACATATTCCTCAGGTAAGTCAACATTCATCAATGCGTTAATCGGAAAGAGAATACTTCCCGAAAGTATCAACTCCGAAACCGCCAAGATGTTCAGAATCAAGAACGCTAAAGAGCCTGCAGTTTCGTTTGTTATCAAAAAAGGCAGCGATCCCGATACATCGGTTATCGCAAACATTGTCTGGGATGCAGAGAAAAAGAGATTTGCTTTTCATGCTGACGGCGAATGCGAGATTACACAGGAGAAGATTAATTCCGAAGTTAATTCCGCAATCATGTTCAGACTTCAGCAGCATGAGCAGTTGTATCAGGTACTTAAGAAATTAAACGACATTCCCAATATGGGAACTGACGAGAACGAAGAATATATCGACGGTATCATCGAAGTAAGCTTCCCGATTCCTTTGGACGAGAACATCAACTTCACATTCTACGATACACCCGGTACCGACTCGAACTCCAATGAGCATCTCTTAGTACTTCAGAAAGCACTTGCTCAGCAGACCAATTCCATCTTAATCGTCCTTTACGAGCCGACCAAAATGGAAGGTACAGGTAACTCGATTCTCTACAACCTGATTAATTCAAGTAACAGAGAAAACGAAGCTACAACCATCGACCTTACAAGATCACTTCACGTTATCAACCAGGCCGATACCAAGTCCCTTACAGACCTTCAGCTTTTGAAGAAAAAGAAAGTCGAAGTTACTCTTAAGGAAACAGATAAGATTTACAACGAAGAAGCTCAGCAGATTGACCTTTCCAAGGAAAGACTTTTCTTCGTATCATCCAAGGCTGCATACATTGCAAAGGCTATCGGAAACAACGTCGATACAGAAGACGAAAGAAGATGGCTTGCTAACCATAAGAACGAAATCAACAACGATCCCGTTGACGATCCGTTCAGAGTAGACAACATTCAGGTGGATGTAGATACCGGTATGTACTTCAAGCTTGATAAGCTTGCACGTTCCGATAACGAGACAAAGGCTCTCATCAAGGATTGCTTCGAAGAATTAAAGAAGTGCAACAATCCTGAAGACTCCAGTCTTTATCCCATCCTTCAGAGAATCTACGTTAACTCCGGTATGTATGCAATCGAAAAAGAGATCATCCAGTACGGCCGCAAATATGCCCTCGCAGTTAAGGCTAAAGGCCTTTATGACGGCATCAAGAGCGTTGTAGATTTTATCCGTGAAGACTACGAAGTAATTGAGAATCAGGCAAGACTGTCCAAGGAAGAAATCGAGAGAAACATCAATACAATGAAGACCAGCATGGTTAAGGATATTGATGAAGCTTACGCAGATTATCTTACCAACATGACTACCGAGAACATGGTATTCCAGATTGATGATATCAACCAGTTATACACTGTAATGGGTAACCGTCAGATTCAGGCAGGCAAGATTGCCGATAAGATGAAATGGATTGCTCTTCGTCCCGAAGTATTCGAAGAGAAGAACAACATCATCAGAAACGAACTTAACAGATATCTTCAGGAAATCGATGATAACTACAAGAACAATCGTGGAAGAATTCTCATCCAGCAGATTGACGAACTTAAGGGAATCATCATCAAGAAGATTTCAGGTTATAAAGGAATCGACGAAGAGATTATCAAGAGAATCACGAACGTTGCCGATACGCAGGTTCCTCCTTCAAGCTTAAAGGCTTTGAAGATGGATGAGTACATCAACAAGCAGAAGGCAATCTTCATCTTCTCAACAAACGATAAGAAGTCTTACAAGAACGACGTCGAGACAATGTTCGCCAATACAACCAAGGTTCAGTTTGATTCATACATCGAAGAAATCACCAAGGTTGCAATTGACAAGACAGCAGAACTTGTTCAGGAATTCAAGAACAACATCGACATCATTTCCGCAAACCTCGAACTCCTCATAAAAGATGAGGAAAAAGCAAGTGCAGAACAGGCTAAGGCTAAGGCAGTGCTTGATCTCGTCGAGAAGAAGGATAAAGAACTTAACATGAGAATCTGGGGCGAGGACAAAGAAGACAAGCCCATTGATGTTAACGATACCGAGTCGACAGAAGAAGACGAAGAATAATACAACAACAAATATAAGGGGGGGCATTACAAAAATGCCCTCCTTTTTTCATGCGAAGGAAACAATATGTGGATCTGGCTCGTACTTCTCTACGGTCTTTTAAAAGGCGGCAGGGAAATCGTAAAGAAAAAATCACTTGAAAAGAATACGGTTTTGGAAGTGCTTATTTTATATACGCTTATATCTTTTATAATAGTGCTTCCCGGAATCAAAGAGGCAATGCATGTCGAATGGCTGTATCTGCTTCCGATAGCCTTTAAATCGCTCATAATATTCATAGCGTGGATTTTATCGTTTAAGGCCATAAAACAGATGCCTGTGAGCCTGTACGGCGTTATTGACTTATCACGCGTGGTATTTGCCTCGGCACTCGGAATAATCCTTTTACACGAGGAGATGACGCTGACGACCATTATCGGCTCCGTTTTGGTATGTATCGGTGTTCTTTTATGCGAGAGAAAGAAGAATTTAAAAGACGAAAAGGTGAGTTTTAAGATTGTCTGCTTCACCATGATTTCGTGTCTTTTCAATGCCATATCCGGAGTAATGGATAAGATTCTTACAAGGCATGTCTCAAGCAACCAGCTTCAGTTCTGGTACATGCTTTTTATGGTCATTTATTACATCATTTTCATTATTGTTACGAGAGAGAAAGTTAAATTTAAAAGCGCACTTAAAAACTACTGGATATGGATACTCGCAATAATGTTTGTAATCGGTGACAGGGCGCTTTTCATCGCCAACAGCATGCCTGAATCGAGAGTAACCGTAATGACGCTCATAAAACAAAGCTGCTGTCTTGTGACGATACTCGCGGGCAAGTTTATTTTCAAGGAAAAGAATATTACTTACAAACTCGTCTGTGCGCTGATTATCATTGCAGGTATATTTATTGCGGTATTATAATTAACTTAACGAAGCGGATTGGAGAAAAAAATGAAATTTGTTATACAGAGAGTAACCAAAGCAAGCGTTACCGTAGATTCCGCGATTGTAGGTCAGATAAACAAGGGCTTTATGGTACTGATTGGCGTATCGCAGATCGACACTAAAGAAATCGCAGACAAACTCGTAAAAAAGATGCTCGGACTTCGCATCTTCGAAGACGAAAACGGCAAGACGAATCTTTCTCTGGAAGATGTGGGCGGAGAGCTGCTTCTGATATCGCAGTTTACTCTTTATGCAGACTGTAAAAAGGGTAACAGGCCTTCGTTTACGGATGCGGGCGGACCTGAGATGGCAAACGAACTTTATGAATATATCATAGATGAATGTAAGAAGAGCGGTAAGAAGGTTGAAAAAGGCATCTTTGGCGCGGACATGAAGGTTGAACTCTTAAATGACGGACCTTTTACGATAGTGCTTGATTCCGAAAAACTGTAATTGTCTGAATAACAGCTTAGAAAATTAAACTAAGATTTAATAAATATGAATAAACAGGAACTGAGAATTAAATATTTGGAAGTAAGAAAGAATATTCCTGACGAAAAAAGAAAAAAAGAGTCTTTGGAAATAACAAAAGAACTCTTAAAACTCATAAAAGAGAATTCTTTTTCGGCAGTTTTGCTCTATGCGCCAAAAAAGTTCGAAGTGGATGTCATGGGAGTATTCGAAAAAACTGACATTCCTGTTTTTTTTCCAAGATGCGATAAAGATGAAATGGACTTTTATGAGGTTGATGATTTATCAAAGCTTCATTCGGGCAATTTCAATGTCAGGGAACCGGAAGATGGCTGTCCTTTGTTTATTCCGAAGGAGAATGAAAAATACTTAATCGCGGTTCCGGGAATTGCGTTTGACGAAAAAGGCTACAGAATAGGATACGGGAAAGGGTATTACGATAAGTATTTATCAAGATTTGAGGGATATGATTTTTACAAAGCAGGGGTATGTTTTAAGGAATGCATCATAAAAGATACGTTTCATGAAGACTTTGATATCAGAACGGATACTGTAATATATTAAAAAAACTATTACCTTGGGGGCACAATTTTTTTAACTAAAAGAGGGTAATGAAATTGACTGAAGAAAACGCGACTCGAACAAACAAAATTATTATTTTTTTAAACAACAAAAAGACACAGGTTTTATTCCTTTTACTGATTTTTATAATAGGTTTTATAACCTCTTTCGGATACGGAAGCTATCTGGATGAAAAGAGCGAAAAGGAAATTTTATATTCAAATATCTTAGAGTATACAAACCGAATTGCACCCAATTCGGCGCTTGCAAAAGATCTTAATGCAGGCGGCATAATTCCCATCAGCGAATCAATAGAAAAGGACCACGGAACGGCGCTTTATTATCCTGTTGCGTTTATTTTTGAGATTGAAAAAACCAATATCAATCTTGGCAGCGCGATCTGGCATGCGTATACGTTTTTCCTTGTATTCTTAGGCATGCTCTGCTTTTATTTCCTCATAAAAGAAATGTACAAAGACACGCCTGTTGCAATGGCAGCAGTGCTTCTTTTCTGGCTGACTCCGAGAATGTTTGCGGAGAGTCATTACAACAATAAAGATATGGTTCTTTTATCTACTGTTTTTATGATCTTTTACTTTGGTTATAAACTGGCGAAAAGAACCGCATGGGCAGATGTAATACTTTTTGCTCTTGCAGGAGCATGTGCGATGAACACGAAAATAGTCGGCGCATGGCCATTCGGAGTGATGGGAATTTATGCGTTTATTTGTCTTTGTGTTCATAAGAAATTAAATGCGAAAACGATTATAAAAACTTTATCCTGCATAGCACTCTGGCTTGCATTTTTCGTACTTATTACGCCTGCAAGTTTTGCCGGAATAATCAATTTCTTTGTATATCTTTTATCCTTTGCATTAGACTTTAACCGCTGGAACGATTATGTGCTTTATAACGGCATCATGCTTTATCACAATGTGACCGGAACTCCGCATAAATATCTTTTACGAATGATAGGGATTACCACGCCGACCATTCACTTATTCCTTACAGCGATAGGTGCGGGGCTTGTATTTGCAGGACTCTTTTCGAAAGAAAAACGCGAGAGAAGCATAGAAACAATTGTATTCACACTTTGTGGAATGGTTCCGCTTGCGTTTGCTGTTATTTCGGGCACGAGAGTGTATAACGGCTGGAGACATTTTTATTTTGTATATCCGTCGCTGGTTTTGCTGATGGTGCACGGTCTGGTCGGAGTACATAAATATTTTAAGATGCGAAAATTTGCCGCAGTCATTCCGGTTGCAACTGCATTTTATCTTTTAAACTGTGCATTCGGAATAGGTGCGAATTATCCGCAGGAGCATTCCTTTTACAACGCTCTTGCAGGAAATAACATCGAGGAAAGATTTGAACTTGATTACTGGGATTTGTCGATAAAAGAAGCGCTAAATTCAATCCTTGAGCGCGAAGATAAAGAGTTTTCTGTAGGGTGTCTTAACAATCCCACACTCTGGGGAATCGAGAGAAATTACGACAAACTTATCAACTTAAATAAACTCAGAATTGAAATAAAAGACGATTACAGAGAGGCGGATTACGTCATAGTTAACACAACCTACGCCAACATGTATTCGAAAGAATCCTACAACGAACTAAAGCAGGATCACGCACTCGTAAAAGAAATAAAATCTTACGGAAACACAATCTGCGAAGTGTATAAAAAAATAGAATAAAAAAACGGACCGGAGTATATATTTCTCCGGTCTTTTTTATGATAAAATAGTAAATGGAGAAAACCGTGTAAAAGAACTGTATTTCAGTCTGGAATCAAACAGCAGAAATGAGGGGAAAATGGAAGAGATTTTAGAACATGTATTGGAAAAAGCATTACCGGAAATGCTTGGGTTTGAAGTTGAGAGAAGAGAAAACAGTCTTTATCTTCCCGAGGTAGATACAATTATCACTCCCGTGGTTGCACAGGTTAACGGAACAAATGTCGGGCTTGAATTTCATGTGACTGTAAAAGGGTGGGATAAATATCTTTACGAATGGTGTACGGGTTTTGGAACAGATGTAATAAGCTCTGCTTCCATGGCATCATATTCTTTTTCGTACGGATTAATGTGCGGGCTAAGAAGACTCTTTGCAGGTTTCGAACCTAAGCCTTTCGATACAGAATTTGCCGGAAAGCACCATGAGTGGGCAGCATACTGCGGCGAAATTGTAAGAATAGGAGATCAGGACGACGGTTCCGATATTGGGAATATCGACCGTTACTGGGATCTTTTAAAATCGGAAATTGTAAAACGCCTGGGAAATCAGAAAATGGTGTATGTAAAAATCTACGCCGCAAAGTATTATAACGAAGTAGTAGGCGAATGCAGAATAGATGATGTGGATATTCCGGAGCTTGGAAGAATAGTTGCAAAAGTAGCCGAAAAATGGCCTGACGGAAAACTTATTTCAGACAAACAGTTTATTATTATCGAACAAAATCCCGAAACTTTTATTCAGAGTCCTTATGAAGGAGAAGAAGGAAGAAAGAAACTCGAAAATACAGTTGTGGAATATTTGAAATTATTCCGCAAATCAGCAGGTTCAGAAGACTTATATGACCGTCTGGTTGAAGATGCGAAGCAGATTATGGACGATCCTGTTCTTGCATCGGAATGTGTTTATTTCCTTCCCGAAATTCTTGCAACGCATGC
This sequence comes from Lachnospiraceae bacterium, assembly GCA_016284175.1. Lineage (GTDB taxonomy): Bacteria > Bacillota > Clostridia > Lachnospirales > Lachnospiraceae > UBA3766. Next base: position 13,760 of record JAEEOJ010000003.1, read on the forward strand.
AGTAATAAGTAAATTTGATAAAAAATACGAAATATCCGATAAAGTCACGTTTAATATGGCGGACGGACCTTGCGAAGTATGTGTTTCGCAGCTTCTCGATTATGATATGCTTGATAAATGCATATGCGGAATCATAAATAAAAAGGTTTTCGGAGATGATACCAACGAGCTTTATTTTGAATTGCTGGGATGCAGTTCGATAACCAAAATGATTGATCAGGTTATGCAAAAAGATCTGCGTGATATTAAGCCGATAAAGATTTATTACAATATGGGAAAAGATTTTGTTTTACGATAATGAAGAGAGATATTGCCTATGTCGAAAGATAAAAACTCAAATGCATTATATAAAAAGCATCTGGCGGTAATGATTTTTATAAACATCTGTCCGATATTTCACTGGATGCGAAATAATAAAAGACTGTTAAACTATTATTTTTATATAGTCCTTGTTGAATTTGAAAAAGTCAAAAACAAGGATTCGGAAATACTGGATATGCTCTACCAGGACCTGCTTGCTTCAAAGAATTCGTTTGACGCGCTCTACGGTGTTGCGAATTTTATGAACAGCAGAGAATACAGAGATTTGGTTGCGCAAGCGCCGGATAAAAAAGAATAAACAATTTAAGGAGGCAAACGAAATGGCTAATGAGACCGAAATGAACATTGATTACGAGAAGCTTAGAAAAGCGTTAGTTGCGAGAGAGTATGCGAGAACGGCTTTAGTTCCGCTTCCTTCGAATGTATCAACGACGAATAATATTTATTCGGCGAATCCTGAACAGCTGTTAAATTATGCGAGAAGGGCCGGAATTAATGTCCAGAAATTCAGGATAAAAGAAAAAAAGAAAAAGAAATAAAAACTTATGACAAATGTTAAACAGATAATTGATATTGTTTTAAATCTGATAGTGATCGTGAACATGATATTTTTTACGATCATGTCCTTTAAAAAAGACGGGGAATGGAAGCTTCAAAACGGAAAAAGACCGCTTAAATATTTTACGTTTTTAAGTAACGTACATCTGGCGATAGCTTCGCTTTTGATAATCCTTTTCCCGCGCTCTTTTATTGTCTGGATGTTAAAATACACAGGCACGGCAGCAGTAACGGTGACCATGATTACGGTGCTTGTATTTTTAGGTCCCACAATCGGATACAAAATAGTTCTTACCGGACGCGAACTCTGGATGCATTTAATCAATCCGCTTATAGCGATAGTTACTTTTACGATCCTTGAAAGAAGGCCCCTTTCTTTCCTGTATTCGCTCTTTGGAATGCTTCCGGTTATTTTGTACGGAATTCTTTATTACTACAAAGTTCTGGTGGTTAAAAACGAAGAGAAAAAATGGGACGATTTTTACGGCTATAACAAGGGAGGAAAATGGTATATTTCCATAATCCTTATGTTAGTCGGCACATTTGCCATTTGCATGGCTTATTATTTTACGGGAAAGATTAATCTTATATGAGCATAAGAACCAATTACGAAAAATGGTATGAAGGCGATGAATATTACTGGGGCCTGGAACCCGGTGATTTTTTATTTGAACTGATAAAACTTTGTCCTCCCGCGGTGAATACCAAGGTTCTTGACATAGGTTGCGGCGAAGGAAAAGACGCGGTTTTTATGGCCGAGAAAGGCTATGATGTAACTGCTTTTGATTTAACAGAAAACGGCATCAGAAAGACAATTGCTCTTGCTCATAAAAGAGGGGTTAAAGTTAACGCATATGTCGACGACATTAATACCTTCGAAACAGACGAGCAGTATGATATTATCTTTTCCACGGGAACGGTTCAGTATATTTTTGATGAGAATAAAGAAGCTTTCTTTAAAAAGCTTGAGAAAATTACAAAACCGAACGGAATTGTTTTTATCAATGTATTTGTTGAAAAATCATTTCTTGAATTACCGCCTGACTGGGATAAGGAAGAGAAGATGTGGAAATCGGGCGAATTGTTTACTTACTTTTCCGACTGGAAATTTGAGAAGATTGATGAAGTAATTTTCGAGGATAACAGCGGAGGAATAACGCATTATCACTGCATGGATACGATTATCTGCAGAGCGAAGCCGGGGAAAAAGATCTGAGGAAAACGTTTCATTGAAAAATCACTCAAAATTTGGTAAAATAAACTATGATGTGAGGTAGGAATACTTCAGGGTTTTAAGGGGGCAAAATTTAATATGAGACTTCATTTTATCGGGGCGGATCACGAGGTAACCGGAAGCTGTCATTGCATAGAAGCATGCGGCAAATGGATTCTGGTTGACTATGGTATGGAGCAGGGTATTAATGTTTATGAAAATGCCGAGCTTCCCTGCGCAGAGTGCGATATCGATTATGTTTTTCTTACGCACGCGCATATTGACCATACGGGACTTCTGCCTCTTTTATATTCCAAGGGTTTTAAAGGAAAAGTCATTGCTACCGAAGCCACGAGAGACCTCTGCAGCATAATGCTTCGTGACTGTGCTCACATTCAGATGCAGGAAGCAGAATGGAAGTCCAGAAAGGCTAAAAGAGGCGCAAAAGACTTTGATGTTAAACCGCTTTATACAATGGAAGATGCAGAAGGAATCATTCGTAAAATTCTTCCGTTTGCATATAATGCCGAATACGATTTATGCGAGGGTATTTCTTTCAGATTTACGGACGTCGGACATCTGTTGGGATCCGCGAGTATCGAAATCTGGATTACCGAAATGGGCATTACCAAGAAGATTGTTTTCTCGGGTGACTTAGGAAATGTAAACGATCCGATCTTAAAAGATCCGACATACACCGATGAAGCCGATTATGTTGTGATGGAATCCACTTACGGTGACAGATATCACTCCAACGATCAGCCCGATTATGTTAAGGAACTTGCCAATATAATTCAGACCACGTTTGACCGCGGAGGCAATGTCGTAATTCCTTCGTTTGCGGTAGGCAGAACGCAGGAAATGCTTTATTTCTTAAGACAGATTAAGTCTGAAGAACTCATAAAAGGTCATGACGGATTTAAGGTATTTGTGGATTCGCCTCTGGCCGTGGAAGCAACGGAAGTTTTCCAGAAAAATATCTACAACTGCTTCTCGGATGAGGCAATGGAACTTGTAAGACAGGGCATCAATCCGCTTGTATTCCCCGGACTTAACTTAACCATTACATCCGACGAATCAAAAGAGATTAACTTTGATTCGGAGCCCAAGGTAATCATATCCGCGTCCGGTATGTGTGAAGCCGGACGTATCAGACATCATTTAAAACACAACCTCTGGAGAGAAGAGTGTACGATTCTTTTCGTAGGTTACCAGGCTAACGGAACTCTCGGCAGAATGCTCGTAGACGGAGTTGAAGAAGTTAAGCTCTTCGGTGAGCCGATTCAGGTTAATGCACATATTGAAGTTTTAGCCGGAATGAGCGGACATGCCGATAAGGGCGGGCTTATCAACTGGGTAAGCGCTTTTAAAAAGAAACCTGCCAAAGTATTTCTTGTGCACGGTGAAGATTCCGTATGCAATATATTTGCGGACTGCTTAAGAGACGAATACGGATTCGATACATATGCTCCGTTCTCAGGTACAATCTACGATCTGATGGCTGACGAAATTGAATACGAGGCATATCCGAAGCCCGTGGAGAAAAAAGATCCTTCGAAGAGAGTTACCGAAGTATTTGCCCGTCTCCTTGCTGCAGGCAACAGACTCTTACAGGTTATCGAAAGAAACCAGGGCGGTGCGAACAAAGACCTTGCAAAATTCGCAGACCAGATCAACTCGCTGTGTGATAAATGGGACAGATAATAAAAAAAGCCAAAAGGGGACGGTTCTATTTTGGCTTTTTTGACCAGTTGGGGACGGTTCTATTTTGGCCTTTTTTACCATTTTAGAACCGTCCCCAATTGGCTATTTTTTCTGCTGATATACCGGATCGGCAGGATAGCCGCCTTTTAATTTCTGCATGCCTCGCTGGATGGCATCCTTTGAATTTTTCCAGTCGGCATCTTTGTTTCTGTAGTCGTATTTTTCAATGAGCCATGAAACATCTTCCTGAAGTCGGTCCATGTTTTTCTGCATCAGAGGGAAGAGCATCGCGAAGAATTCTTCCTTCTGCTTGTCGTTTAGTCTTGTTTCCGCTGCTTCGCATACATCTCCGAAATGTGTGATGCAAAAGCCTTTTGAATTTTTAATCTTCTCGACGAATTCGGGATCTTTTTTATACATTACAAAGAAAGTATCAAGATATCTTTCGTACATTTCGTTGAATGAATTGCAGATGTAGCAGGATTCTTCTTTGGCCTTGGCCCAAGCTGCAACGGAGTTTCTCATTTCAGCGCCCGAAGACTTGGTAAACTTTGCCATGAAAGGAGTTTTGCCGGGCTTGTAAGCATCCATGGCATCTTTCATCTGGCGGCGCATCTCCATGTAGTGTGTTTTTAGAATCCATGCATTGCCTAAAGTATTGCCGTAATCAAACATCTTTTTGAAATGCATTTTGCAAAAGCCTGTTTTGTCTGTTTTTTCTCTCATATCGGCTTCCATATAGGATGAACCGGAGCCTAAAACCAGGTCCAAAAGATCCTGTTCAACATCTCTTTCCACGAAACAGAAAGGACATTCATCCTTGGCGTTTACGGCATCGTTCATGGGTATTGTATATAATTTTTCTTTCATAGGAAGCCTCCTGAAATTTTCTTTTATACATTTTAACAACCTGAGGGGACAAGTGTCAAACTTGTTTTCAACTTGTCAAACACTTGCAAAAATGATATAATTTTTGTTGTTTTGGCATTATTTTGTCATAAAGGAGATAGTTATGATAAGTGTTGCTGTTATGGGATACGGCACTGTCGGCAGCGGTGTTGTGGAAATAATCGACAAAAACAAAAAAGAGATAAACGAGAAAGCCGGCGATGAGGTATCTGTCAAGTACATACTTGATTTAAGGGATTTTCCGGGCGATCCTCATCAGGACAAATTCATAAAAGATTACAAGATTCTCGTAGATGATCCCGAAGTGGATATTGTCGTAGAAGCTATGGGCGGAATCGGGACTGCATATAAATTTACCAAGGAAGCACTCCTTGCAGGGAAGAGTGTGTGTACATCCAATAAGGCTGTAGTGGCAGAGCACGGCCCTGAACTTCTTAAAATTGCAAAAGAAAAAAACTGTACATATATTTTTGAAGCCAGTGTAGGTGGCGGTATTCCTATCATCAGACCGCTTCACACAAGCTTTACCGCAGAAAAAATCGAAAGCATTACAGGTATCTTAAACGGTACTACAAACTATATGCTTACAAAGATGGATGAAGAGAACTGCGATTATGACGAAGTGCTTAAAGAAGCACAGGCTAAGGGTTATGCCGAGCAGAACCCCGAAGCAGACGTATGCGGATACGACGCATGCAGAAAGATTGCAATTCTTACATCATTAAGCTGCGGCAAGACTGTTCATTATCAGGATATCCGCACGGAAGGTATCACAAATATCGACAAAGCGGATTTTGAATATGCCAAGAAACTTAATTCTTCTATTAAGCTTCTCGGTTTAAGCCGTATGGAAAACGGAAAGTGTTTATGCATCGTTGCTCCTTTTATGGTAAATGAAAAACATCCTCTTTCCATGGTTCGTGGCGTATTCAATGCAATTATGGTAAAAGGAAACATGGTCGGCGATACACTCTTTTATGGTCAGGGCGCAGGCAAACTTGCAACTGCATCCGCAATTGTGGCTGATATCGTAGACTGTGCTGTAAATAAGGGGAAAACAATCGAATGTCTCTGGAAGGATGAAGATGCTATCCTCGCCGATGACAGCGAAAAATACTTCAGTTATTTCGTTCGTGTAAAGAAGGATTCTTTTGAAGAGATTTCAAAGAGTCTTCAGGCAGAAAAAGTTCTTGATTCGGAAAATGAAGAAATCGGTTTTGTAAGCAAAAAGATTTCCGAAGAAGAATTCCTTAAAATCAAAGACAATTACGAAGCAGCGATAATCAATTACATTCGTATTTTAGACTGTTAACAGGTCTTTAGTTTTTGACAGGTAGTAAACATGAAGTATGTAGTTATAATTTGTGACGGTATGTCGGATGAACCTCTTGAAGAGCTTGGCGGAAAGACTCCTCTTTTTGCAGCCAAGACTTCGCATACCGATACACTTGCAAGGGTTTCGGAGTTAGGCATCGTTCATACAATTCCCAAGGGAATGGATGCCTCATCCGACGTTGCAATTCTTTCTGTACTCGGATATAATCCCTCACTTATTGAAAATATATTAAAGGATGAACCTAGTGAAACATCCTTTGATTTTTATACTAATACGGGTAAAAAAGGCGCCATTGTCACAGCCGATGATAAAATAAAAGCTGTTGCGAAAAAAATTAATCTTTCCGTAATAGAAGCAGAAGGTGCGACAGGCGATTTATCCACCAACTATGCCGGTAAAAAAGATGCGGCTGTAAAAGCATTATTTGACGATGATATGGACTTTGTAATGATTCATGTCAAAGCACCCGGTGTGGCAGGCGAAAACAAGGATCTTGATAAAAAGATTTCAGCGATAGAAAGCCTCGATGCCTACATCGTAGGACCTTTGGTGGAAGAGATGCAGGGAAGGGATGCAGAATTCAGACTCCTTATTATGCCTGATTATCCCACACCCGTCAGACTTGGAAGCAATTCCAAGGAAGCCGTTCCTTATCTTTTATACGATTCGTCCATGGAAGAGGAAGGAGACCCTGTATTTTCGGAAAAAACAGCACTCGAGAAGGGCTTCTTTTATGATGAAGGATACCTTCTTTCCAATCATTTTTTGGAAGCAGAGTAGTTTTTTGTTGAAAAATGGATTAAATGGAATTAAAATAGTGATGTTTTGGGGATAAAATCTTAACTCAAGGAGGAAAAAATGTTAGTCGTTAAGAAATTTGGCGGTACATCTGTTGCCAACAAAGAGAGAATCTATAACGTAGCTCGTCGCTGTATTGAAGATTACAATGCAGGTAATGATGTAGTAGTTATTCTTTCGGCAATGGGAAAGATGACCGACGAACTCATTGAAAAAGCAAAAGATATTAATCCCAACCCATCCAGAAGAGAGCTTGATATGCTCCTTACAGTAGGCGAACAGACAAGCGTTGCTTTGATGGCTATGGCGATGGCAAACCTTGGCGTACCTGCAATCAGTTTAAATGCTTTCCAGGTGTCCATGCATACAACTTCCAATTACGGAAATGCCAGACTTAAAAGAATTGATACCGAAAGAATTTCACACGAACTTGAAAGCCGTAAGATTGTTATCATCACAGGTTTCCAGGGCGTAAATAAATACGACGATTATACCACTCTCGGAAGAGGCGGTTCAGATACAACTGCTGTTGCAATCGCAGCTGCACTCCGTGCAGACAAGTGCGAAATTTACACAGACGTTGACGGTGTATACACAGCAGACCCGAGAATTGTTAAGAAAGCCAGAAAGTTAAACGAAATCACATATGATGAAATGCTCGATCTTGCCACACTCGGTGCGGGAGTATTACACAACCGTTCAGTTGAAATGGCTAAGAAATACGGAGTTACTTTGGTAGTTCGTTCATCCCTTACAAATGAGGAAGGAACAATCGTTAAGGAGGATGTTAAAGTGGAAAAAATGCTTGTTAGCGGCGTAGCCGTAGATAAAAGTGCTGAAAGAATTTCAATCATCGGTCTTGAAGATAAGCCCGGTACCGCATTCAGAGTATTCGATGCTCTTGCAAAGGCTAATGTAAACGTAGATATGATCTTACAGTCTGTAGGTCGTGACAATACAAAGGATATTTCATTTACCGTTGACGGAAACTTCGGCGATGATGCGCTTAAGGTTCTTGAAGAGAATCAGGCAAGACTTAAATATCAGAACATCGAAATGGAAAAGAATGTTGCAAAGGTATCAATCGTTGGTGCCGGCATGATGTCCAACCCCGGTGTTGCCGCAAAGATGTTTGAATGCCTCTACAACGAGCATATCAACATCAAGATGATTTCAACATCCGAAATCAGAGTTACCGTTCTTATCGACGTAAATGATGCAGAGAAAGCAGCAAATGCTATTCACGACATCTTCGGTCTTGATGAATAATTAGTATTTATCATAAAATTAAAACTGCCCGACACAACTTTGTGCGGGCAGTTATTTTTTTGTTTAAAGCTTATTTCTGATCAGTACCTTTTCTCTTTTTAACTGCTTCTGAAAGGAGATATTCTATCTGACCGTTTATAGATCTGAAATCGTCCTCTGCCCATTTGGCAAGGTCGCTGTGCAAAGAAGGAGAAAGGCGAAGCAGAATCTGCTTTTTTTCCAAAGCGGAATTATCTGTATTTTTTTTATCTGTATTTCCCATAATTTTCACCTTTTCCTAATTCAAAGGTTAACGCTGTTTAGTAAATTGATCCGCTGTTAACGATGGGCTGAGCTTCTTTGTTGCCGCAAAGAACAACCATTAAGTTACTTACCATCTGAGCTTTTCTTTCATCGTCCAGGTTTACGATCTGGTTTTCAGAAAGCTGATCGATAGCCATTTCTACCATGCTTACAGCACCTTCAACGATTTTCTTTCTTGCTGCGATAATTGCAACTGCCTGCTGTCTCTGGAGCATAGCTGCTGCGATTTCTTCAGAATATGAAAGATGTGTGATACGTACTTCGATTACTTCGATACCTGCGTCAGCAACACGTGTCTGAAGTTCTTCTTTCATTCTGTCAGCAATTTCCTGTGATGAACCACGAAGTGTTTTCTCATCGATTCCGTCATTGTCATCCACATCGTCGTAAGGATAAAGTCTTGCAATATTTCTGATGGTAGAGTCGCACTGGATTGAAAGGAAGTTGTTGTAGTTTTCAACTGAGAATACGGCTCTTGTGGGATCTACGACTTTCCAGATAACAACTGCACCGATGATGATGGGGTTACCGAGAATATCGTTAACTTTCTGTTTCTGGTTGTCGAGAGTTCTGACCTTCATTGATACTGTCTTTGAACCTACGGTAATTCTCTGGCCGTTGGGCTGTGTCACGGTTGTAAGTCCGGGATTGAATGCACTTGCAAAAGGATTTACAAGGAAGAAACCGGATTTCTTAATGGTTCCGTGATATTTACCGAAGAGTGTAAGTACCATTGCTTCATTGGGTTTAACTGTTTTAAGTCCTCCGAAGAGTACGCAGGAGATAATGAAGAATAATACGCAAAGTAAAATAATCAAAATTCCTACGATTGTGAAGTAGCTGCCTGCTGCGGCAAGTCCGCATCCTACGAAGAAGAAAGCAACTTCGATGCAAATAGCTATTATATTTAAGAAGAGCATTAAGATTCCGGATGCCGGACGAAGTTCTCTCTCCTGAATTGTGTAATTGTTTTTGTTGAGTTTATCCATAATTGTTCCTCCAAAAAATTCATCCTTTCGCTGCCTTATGGAGCGAAAATCAAAATGTATCGCTGACTAAGATATATGTTTGATATTTCTTGATATCATTTTGATATCATCACGATAACATGCTGTTAAATATTTGTCAATATATTTTTTAAAAATATTTTTTGGTACCTTTTTAACTTGATATATTCTTTATAATTGTATAATCTTTATAAGGACGTTTTAAACATAAAAGAGAGAATAGTATGAATTTAAAAGAAAAATCACTTATATTTATAAGAAAAATATTATTGTCTGCCGTGCCTTTACTGGTTGCTTTTTTTATGATCCCTATAAATGCGCTGGCAGCGATTAAGGTGCCTGTGGATACTTCCATAGAGCCTAATAAGGATGCGGGCACAGATCTTTATGAGAGCAAGTGTTATTATCACAATGCACTTCCTCTTAACATATCAATTTCTTCGGGACAGGATTCGTCCGTTCTTCATGACGAAAAATATTCGACCAGCATTAAGCTTGACGAAGGAACACTGGTTACCGTTTCAAGCGAAACAAAAATGCACGGTCTTTATATTATCTGGGATTCTATGGTTCCCGAGTGGACATTGAAAATCGGAGATAATTCATACACATACGGAAAATACAATTTCCTTCATGAGTATATCGAACTTCCCGAGGAAACAAACGAACTTACGATAGTAATTCCCAATGCCGGAGATCAGACTCCGATTAAGGGTCTTAATAAAATGAGAATATCCGATATCATGGCTTTTGATACCGCAGATGTTCCGATCTGGGTTCAGAAATGGGAGCCTACCTGCGAAGAAGCAGACATCCTTGCATTCTCGACACATTCCGATGACGAGCAGATTTTCCTCGGCGGAATTACGCCGATTTATCAGGCGGAGAAGAATATGCGCGTTCAGTTTGCATTCTTTACCACACACTGGAACGGCTACGAACCTATCAGAGAGCATGAAAAATTAAACGGTTTATGGCTTGCCGGCGCAAAGTATTATCCGATTATGGGTATTTTTGACGATGCTTATTCAAAGACTTACGAAGGCGCTGCCCAGACCATAAATGAAGATGAAGCAGCTTTATTTGAAACAAGAATTATAAGAAGAGTTCATCCTCAGGTAGTTGTTACACAGGACTATTTAAACGGTGAGTACGGACATGGCCAGCATATCTTTATGGCCACAAATACAATTAAGGCCGTAGAATTTGCCGCAGACGAAAACTATGATCCCGACAGCGTTGCGCAGTACGGTGTATGGAATGTTTTGAAGTTCTACGTTCACTTAAATTCAGACGAACCTACCGTACTTGATATGCGTTCACCTCTTGAAAGCTTTGGCGGAAAGAGGGCAATAGATGTTGCAAGACAGGCATACCTCTGCCACCAGACACAGCAGTGGTGTGATTTCAGCGTGGATGATTACGGTCCTTATTCAGCAGCCAACTGGGGACTTTATAAAACAAACGTCGGCCCCGATGTTGCAAAGAATGACCTTATGGAAAATCTTACCTCTTACGATGAGCAGGAGAGAATAAGACTCGAGGAAGAGGAAAAATTACGTCTCGAAGAGGAAAAGAAAAAAGCCGAGGAAGAAGAAAAAGCCAGACTGGAAAAAGAGGCTTTGGAGAAAGAGCAGGCTGAAAAAGAAGACGGCGGTAAAGATAAGGATAAAGACAAAAAAAAGGATGAGTCCGGACTGTCCGGAACAGAAATATTTGTTATCGCAGCCATAATTGTTATCGTTTTAATGGCCGGCGGATTCGTGGCATATTTTATAGTAAGCAATAATCAGAAAAAGAAAAGACGTAAAAAGAGACGTCGTTAATATAAAAACGGAAAAGAAACGGATATGAAAAACACTTTTAAAATAATACTTACATCAATGCTTTTCTTTGTTGTTGCATTTATGTCTTTTAGGATAAATGCAAAGGCTGAAGGCGAAGCGATAAAGATTTATACCGCAGATGATTTACTTGCTGTGTCTGAAAATATCGACGCTGACTATATTCTTATGAATGACATCGATATGGCAGGTATCGAATGGACTCCGATTGATTATAACGGAAACTTTGACGGCAACAATCATGCAATTTTAAATCTTGAGATTAAAACAACCTCACAGGGAATACGCACAACTTACGACGGAAATTACAAGACTTACGATACTTGTTTCGCAGGTCTTTTCGGTGTACTTGAAAACGGTAGCGTAAATAATCTTACCTTAAAAGGATTAAACATAAAGGTTAATAAAGAAGAGCCCTGTTTCATCGGTTCGATAGCCGGATTTGCAGAGGGCAGCAGCATCGAAAACTGTAATATCGAAGGCACCTTAAGACTGGATGTTTCCGCGAATATGTTCGGTGTAGGCGGAATCGTGGGATACGGCGGTGACGGTTCCATTACATCCACGAATGCTGATGTTACGCTTATATGTATCGACCATGACAAGGAAAACCGTGACGAGCAGTTTATGGGCGGCGGATATTCCGCAGGATATCTCGATGTCGACAAATGCTTTATTAAGATAGACGGTTACGATTCGGACCACGGCTACGTTCATGACGGCGGACTCGTCGGAATGTACATTCTTTATCCTTTTGGAAACAATTACGCAGGATACATCAACAATACCAGAGTCGAAGGCATGATTACCTTCTTTGAAGACAATACCGACAGAAGAGCTTACTGCAAGGATTTTATCGGTGAGGTTATGAACTGGACCTATGAGTATGTGGGCAACTCGTCTGATTTTACCCGTAATGAGATAAATGATTATTCAAAGGATCTGCTTCCTCATTACTGCGAGGGCGACAACTATACCAAGGAAACAGTTGAAAGTACCTGCGACGATTTCGGATATACAATCTATAAGTGCAATGACTGCGGCTATTCTTTTAAGAGCGATTACACACTTAAAAATCACAATATAACCGACTGGACGGATGAAATCGAAGCCACATACGAAGAAGAGGGTCTTGCGAAAGGCATCTGCTCGAACTGTGGCAGCGAAGTATATAAGATTACGCCCGTAAAAGAACCGGAAGTAATTGAAGAGCCCGAAATTGTGGCCGAAGAGCCGGAATACCCCTCAAAAGATGATGCAGAACCCACGACTGTAGAAGAGGAACAAAACAATACTCTTTTAGGGGTTGTTCTTATAGTCGGACTCATTATTTCAACAGGCCTTGTAATAGCCATTGCGGTGGTTTTGTTCAGAGGCGGCAAAAAGAGATAGTCTATTTACACAAATGCCCGTTTTATGCTATAATATATGTCTGTTGCGGACTGATTCAAAGCGTTAATTTTATGAATCATTAAGCGGTGGAAAACACATACCGAATCAGGATTAAAATCCGAAAGGAACAAGAAGAATGTTAAACGACAAAGTTATCCTTCTTACCGGCGGAACGGGTTCGTTTGGTAAGGCCTTTACAAAGTATGTTTTAAACAATTACGATCCTAAGAAAATTATCATTTATTCACGTGACGAATTTAAACAGTTCATCATGCAGAATGAATTCAAAAAGGAATTTCCCGACAAGTTTTCAAAACTCAGATTTTTCATAGGTGATGTCAGAGATAAAGACAGATTAAAACGCGCAATGGAGGGCGTTGATTTTGTTATTCATGCAGCTGCATTAAAACAGGTTCCCGCATGTGAATACAACCCTCAGGAAGCTATTAAGACAAATATTCACGGTGCGCAGAACGTAATCGATGCTGCACTTGATTCAGGAGTTAAAAAAGTTGTCGCTCTTTCAACAGACAAGGCTGTTAACCCCGTAAACCTTTACGGCGGTACCAAACTTGTTTCAGACAAACTTTTCATTGCAGCCAACTCATACGTAGGCGAAAAAGATATCTGCTTCTCAATCGTTCGTTACGGTAACGTTGCAGGAAGCAGAGGTTCGGTTATTCCTTTCTTCAAGGATTTAATCGACAAAGGTGCAACAGAACTTCCCATCACAGATTTCAGAATGACAAGATTCTGGATATCACTCGAAGAGGGTGTAGAACTTGTTATTAAAGCTTTAAACGAATCAAAGGGCGGCGAAACATTTATTTCAAAGATTCCTTCTTTTAAGATCACAGATCTTGCAGAGGCAATGCTTCCCGGATGTTCCAAAAAGGAAATCGGTATCAGAGAAGGCGAAAAGCTTCACGAGATAATGATTACCACGGAGGATTCTTTTACGACATATGAATTCGACAAGCATTTTATCGTATATCCTCAGATGATTTTCGCAAAGAGAATGCTTCCTTCAAACGAAGGCAAGAAGGTTGAAGAAGGCTTCTCATATTCATCAGGCAACAATACCTGGTGGCTTACCGTTGAGGAAATCAGAGAGAGATTAAATACGTTAAAATAAAAGCTAAAATTTAAGGAGGATACAATTATGAAGTTAGTTCCATTAGGCGACAGAGTTGTATTAAAGCAGTTAATCGCAGAAGAGACCACAAAGTCGGGCATCGTAATCCCCGGTCAGAACAAAGAAAAACCCCAGCAGGCTGAGGTTATTGCAGTAGGCCCCGGAATCCTTGCAGACGGCAAAGAAGTAAAAATGGAAGTTAAGGTTGGCGATCAGGTAATCTACTCCAAGTACTCGGGAACCGAAGTTAAGATTGATGACGAAGAAGTTATCATCGTAAAACAGTCGGATATTCTTGCTATTGTAGAATAATTATTTTTTATAAATATTCAGGAGGTTTAGTTTAAAATGGCTAAAGAGATTAAATATGGCGCAGAAGCCCGCGCAAGTCTTGAAGCCGGTGTTAATCAGCTGGCAGATACAGTCAGAGTAACACTCGGACCTAAGGGCAGAAATGTAGTTCTTGATAAATCATATGGTTCACCCCTTATCACAAACGACGGTGTTACCATTGCAAAAGAAATCGAACTTGAAGACGCATTCGAAAACATGGGTGCACAGCTTGTTAAGGAAGTTGCAACAAAGACTAACGATGTTGCAGGTGACGGAACAACAACAGCTACAGTACTTGCACAGGCAATGATTAACGCAGGTATGAAGAACATTGCTGCAGGTGCTAACCCCATCATCTTAAGAAAAGGTATGAAGAAAGCTACCGAATGCGCAGTAGAAGCCATCAAGAGCATGTCATCAAAGGTTAATGGCAAAGAGCAGATTGCAAGAGTTGCAGCTATTTCCGCAGGCGATGATATGGTAGGCGAGATGGTAGCCGATGCTATGGAAAAGGTTTCAGGCGACGGCGTTATCACAATCGAAGAATCAAAGACCATGCAGACCGAACTTGATTTGGTTGAAGGTATGCAGTTTGATAAAGGTTACCTTTCAGCTTACATGTGCACAGACATGGAAAAGATGGAAGCAGTACTTGAAAATCCTTACATCCTTATCACAGATAAGAAGATTTCCAACATTCAGGAAATCCTTCCCGTTCTCGAAACAATCGTTCAGAGCGGCGCAAAGCTTCTTATCATTGCAGAAGACATTGAAGGCGAAGCACTTACAACTTTAATCGTTAACAAACTTCGCGGTACATTCAATGTAGTAGCAGTTAAGGCTCCCGGATACGGTGACAGACGTAAGGAAATGCTTAAGGACATCGCTATTCTTACAGGCGGTCAGGTAATCAGCGAAGAACTCGGTCTTGATTTAAAAGAAGTTACACTTCAGGATATGGGTCGTGCAAAATCAGTTAAGGTTCAGAAGGAAAACACCATCATTGTTGACGGTGCGGGAAAGCCTGATGAAATCGCAGCAAGAGTTGCACAGATCAAATCAGCTATCGAAACAACCACATCGGATTTCGATAAGGAAAAACTTCAGGAAAGACTTGCAAAACTTGCAGGCGGCGTAGCAGTTATCAAAGTAGGCGCAGCAACAGAAGCTGAAATGAAAGAAGCAAAACTTCGTATGGAAGATGCTTTGGCAGCTACAAAGGCAGCAGTTGAGGAAGGCATTATCGCAGGCGGCGGATCGGCTTACATTCACGCTTCCAAGAAAGTTAAAGAACTTGCCGATACACTTGAAGGCGACGAGAAGACAGGTGCTCAGATCGTTCTTACAGCACTCAAGGCTCCTTTGTTCCACATCGCTGCAAATGCCGGTCTTGACGGTTCCGTAATCGTCAACAAGGTATACGAATCAGAAGTCGGTTTCGGATTCGATGCTCTTAAAGAAGAATACGTGAACATGGTTGAAGCAGGCATTCTTGATCCTTCAAAAGTTACCAGAAGTGCACTTCAGAACGCAACAAGCGTAGCATCCACATTCCTGACAACAGAAAGTGCCGTTGCAAACATCAAGGAAGATACTCCCGCAATGCCTGCCGGCGGTATGGGCGGAATGGGATATTAAAAAGTCGAAATATCGACAGAGAGGTGA
>JAEEOJ010000052.1 GCA_016284175.1 Lachnospiraceae bacterium
AATTGCGAGTTCTTTCTCGTTCATTTTTACTCTCCTTTTTTATGGGTAAATAAATATTTATTTTATGAACCGCCGTTCCGGTCGGTTAATAAACTTTTTAAACAGCCGTCTCTGAGGCTTCTTTTTCTGCTTTTTTCTCTCTGTACTTAATTACATCGTCGGTTACAAACTTCGGATTGCCGTATCTGTCTTTTAAATCGATGATGGCATCCTTGCAAACCTCTGCATATTTTTTAAGCACTACCGAAGGTCTGCCGGGCTCTTTCTTAAAGTCGATGTAAATAGGCTTTCCGATGATTACTCTGACAGGCTTGAAGAAATCTACCTTTCTGTCAAGACAGATAGGAACAAGCGGAATATTGCTCTGCTTTGCAAGCATTAAAAATCCGGGCTGGAATTCAAGTAAGAGACCATCCTTGCTTGTATGTCCTTCGGGAAAGAAGAAAATGCTGTATCCGTCATCTATAACTTTCTTTCCCTTCATTAACCACGATGTATCCATCTGCTCTCTGTCGAGAGGTATATATCTTCTGTGCATTAAAAGTCTGTGGAAGAGTTTGTTCTTTTCGTACCAGTCTTTTCCGATGAATGTGTACGGATAAAACTTTCGCAAAATATCAAATGCGAATACACCGTCTGAATAACCCGTGTGGTTTGAATATATTACGCAGGGTTTCTTCATTACCGCAGTTGATGCTTTTTTATCTTCCCAGATTATTCTTCTCGGATAAAGGATTCGAAGAACGGGCCATGTTCCTATATAAAGAAACCAAATTATTACCGCTTCGAATGCCCAGTTTAATTTTTTTAACATCACTCAACAACCTTTCCGTAAGGTCCTACACCCGGCTCATCCCAGTTAAGATTGATTGCCTGTGCAAACGTATTGTGTCCTAACATCGGAACACTCAACTTCTCTTCCGTCTCCTTCGAAAGTTTTTTGCACCTTACGAATTCCTTTCCGGCTTCCTCAAATTTAATCATGTACCTTGCAATTTTGTTCTCGAATGTTTTCTCCGCGAGCATACCGCCCTGTGGTACGAATATTCTCGTGTAATTGTCGTGACCGCAGATTTTATCGAACTGGTCGATAACCGCATCATAACAGTCCACGGTTTCCTCGTATCCGCATGCGGAAACAAGAACAAGCTTTTTATTCATTAATTCCGGATATCTCATTTCGTGTAAGAATCTTCCTGTCGCCTCGTCTCCGTTGACGGCTCTGTATTCCGACACAAAATTAATCATTCTGTCCATAAAGGCTTTCATCTTGGAAGGAAGCCCAAAAAAATAAAGAGGAAAACTTTCAATAATCACATCCGACTCAAGTACGAGCTTTCTGATCTCGTCCATATCGTCTCTTATGATGCATTCGCCCTTATTTAACTTCCAACAGCAAAAGCATCCGTAGCAATGTTCGATATTTTTTTCGCGTAAATTAATCTTAACGACTTCGGTATTCTCTTCACCGTTTTCTGATACTATTCCGCGAACGAAAGCTTCGGCCACCTTAAGGGACGAACTCTGATTTCCTCTCATGCTTCCGTTTATGAGTAAAACCTTCATAACACTATCTCCCTATTATCGTGATTATTTTTTCGTAAAATGATTCCATTTTCAATAAACATTTGGTATTATATGTATGAAATTCAGACAAATGTACCCTGAATGCCTAAATGAAATATTAACTTAATGTTAACTTTTTTAAATTTATCCAAAAAACGCCCGATTTGCCTAAAATAAACGGCGCGACGGATTTTTTATCCTAAAAGAAAGGAAGAAAAAATGTCAAATTTTACGAAAAAAGCCATAATGGACAGCTTTGTCGAACTTGCCCAAAGTATTCCGATGGATAAAATCACCATAAAGCAGGTCTGCGACAACTGTAAAATCAACAGAAACACATTTTATTACTATTACCAGGACCTTTATTCGCTTAAGGAAGAAATCATTTATGTTAAGGCGGAGAAACTCTTCGTAAACCTCGACTTTTCTTCTCCCGGCTCCTGGAAATCCAATCTTCGAATCGTCGGCGCATACGCAAGAAAGAACGAGATCTTCATCAGAAATCTTTTCAATTCGATGGGACGTGACGCCTTCGGCGATTATATCGTGGATGTTGTATCAAAAATGGCTTATCAGAATATTGACAATCTATATGAAACAAAGATTGTGCCTACCGGCAAAAAGGTAAGCGAAAAAGAGAAAAAGAGACTTGCATATTTCTTTTCGAAACTGTTTGCGGAAACCACGGTCGAATGGCTCAGGGGAAAATCCAGCGACGACCCTGTGGATACTCTCGAACACGGTATCGAAATGCTTGACGGTGTCGTAGAGCTTATGCTTACAAATGTGGCAAAATAAGTATAAAAGTGATATAATTAAGTGTTGTGTATTTTATGAGGGATATAAATGAGCAGACTTATCAGATTTGTAAAACAGGATACCGAAGACAATCAGATGTCGCCTTTGATGAAGGCGGTAAAATCCATTCATGCGGTTTCGTCTTCAGGTGATTCGATTTCACTGGACGACATTAAGAAGCAGAGAGCCGGTCAGGATTTGTTTGCGACTTTATCAACTCTCTCAAACAACATTGAAACCGATGATTTAACGGTTAAAGGCATTCCCTGCGAATGGGTAAGACCTGAGTTCAAACATGAAAAAAGACGTATCATTATGTACTGTCACGGCGGCGGTTATACATGCGGAAGCCTTAAGTATGCAAGAGTTCTTGCAGCAAAGCTTGCCTTAAACACAGGCATGGAAGTAATGTCTTTTGAATACCGTCTTGCTCCCGAAAACCCTTACCCCGCAGCCATTGAGGATGCGCTGACTGTATGGAATTATCTTATGCAGCTTGGTTTCGGTGCCAGAGAAGTTGTTCTCGTCGGCGATTCGGCAGGCGGAAACTTAGCACTCGAGCTTGCACTTAAGCTAAAGGCACAGGGAAGACTTCTTCCCAAAGGCATTGTTTTAATGAGCCCCTGGACCGACATGACCATGTCCGGCGAATCCTATGAAACATGCAAGGCTCAGGATCCGATACTTACCAAGGAATACATCCAGACTTCGCGTTTTTCCTTCGTAGGTTTAAACGATAAATTCAACGAAAACATAAAAGATTTTAAGATTGAGGATTACGGCTTCAACTATGCCGATCCCAAATACAGCCCTCTCTTCGCGGATTTCGAAGGCTTCCCGCCTTTCTTAATCCAGGTCGGCTCAAACGAAATCTTAAAATCCGATGCATACAATCTGTACGAAAAGCTCATAAAAGACACCGTAACCGTTACTCTCGAAGAGTACGAGGACGCATGGCATGTATTCCAGATGATGCCTTTTAAAAAGGCCCTTCGTGCGATGGAATCAATCAGCAAGTTTATTGAAGAATTATACTAATTTGGTTTAAAGGAGAGTCCACTCAAAATGGCTCACGAAACATGGTACAGAATGGATAATGTGGCTAAAGTCTTTCTGGCGGCTGCGAATGATCGCGACACCAGATCTTTTCGCATTACCTGTACTTTAAACGAAGACATTGAAGAAGATATATTAGGCGCTGCAGTAAAGAATGCCGCCAAGGAACGCCCCCAGTATCAGGTGACGATTCTTCGCGGTCTTTTTTGGCATTACATGGAGCCGACGGACGACGAGCCTGTCGTAACTATCGAAAACGAGAGACCCTGCCCCATGCTTTACGACCAGAAAACCTTCGGCAAGCTTCACTACCATGTAACATATCATTACAACAGAATCAATCTTGATTTCTTCCATGCAATCGCAGACGGAAACGGTGCGATTGAGTTCTTAAATCTGATTGTTTATCACTATCTTAAGTTAAAACATCCGAACGAAATTCCCGATATCCCCATGACATCGGGTGCTTCGGAAGCCGCTCTTTCGCAGGACAGCTTCAGACATTATTATGCGAAGAAAAACAAGAACGTAAAAAAGAAAAAATTCAGAAATGCCTATCATATAAAAGGTCAGAAACTCCCTTACAATCAGCTTCGTTTCATGGAAGTTCATATGAACGTGGGCGATGTTATTAAAAAAGCCAAGGAAAATCATGTTTCCCTGACATCCTACATTGCCACGAAGCTTATGATGAGCATCTACAAAGATATGCCGGTTCTAAACAGAATCCAGCCTGTCACCATCAGTATGCCTGTTAATCTGAGGAATTACTATCCTTCGGATACATCGAGAAACTTCTTCAATTCGGTAAACGTAAGCCATCTTTTTAAGAGCACGGATACCTTTGAAAGTGTGGCCGAACAGTTTAACGCGGATCTTAAAAACGAACTGACTCCCGAAATGGTTGAAGCCCGAATGTATGATTACGAAAAGCTGGAGAAAATTCTTTTTATAAGACTGGCTCCTCTTTTCCTCAAAAACCCCGTGGTTAAAATCGGTACACACCGTCAGGCCAAAAAGGTTACGGCCGTGGTTTCTAACCTTGGTATTTTAAAAGTTCCCGAAGAACTTTCGGATTATATTCTTTCCTACAATGCCTACTGCTCCACGAGTACAATGTTCGTGGTCTGCTCGACCTACAAAGACGATTTCGTGCTCGGCATCAGCAGCGCATACAAGAGCACTCAGGTTATCAGGGATTTTATTAAGAGTCTTTCCGACGAAGGTATTGAAATGACTCTGTATTCCAACGAAGTAACAGACTAAACGCAAACAATAATTGATATAAAAAAGGAGTAGCGGAAAATGAAAATGTGTCCGCACTGCAAAATAAATATCGGTGGAAATCTCGAGAAATGTCCCCTCTGCCAGAATCTTTTGACAGGCGAAGGCGAAAGGGATTACATTCCCAAAATCGAGATTAAAACAAGGTTAAGACGCAAAGCTTTTAAGATAGTCATGTTTGTCTTCTTCGCTTTGATGATCATTAATCTCGCGCTGGATTTCCTTTTCATAGAAACGGAGCATCCTTCGTGGAGCCCTCTGGTTGTCGCATGGCTTTTGGTAATCGGCTGGATCATCGAATTTATCATCAGGAAACACTACAACCTCCTGAAAGCGATGTTCTTTACGATGATAGCGATAGTTGTGCTAAGTTTCTTCTCCGAAGCCTTCATCACACTCGCCTGGGATTTGCCGTATCTCGGTATCACCGCCGGATACATCGTACCCATCCTCTGCAGTGGCAATTTGGTGGCTAATTTCATCCTTTCATTTATAGACAAGCATTTTACCGACTACTCGCTAATATACATGTTTTTAAACATTCTGGTGGGCGTGGTACCATGGATAGCACTTCTTATCTTCTATCACAACAAGCCCCCTCTTACATGGTCGATATGCCTTGTGATAAATGTGCTCGCGTTCTTCGGTTTGATAGTGTTTAAGGGAAGAACGGTGTTGGCGGAGTTTAAGAAGAGATTTCATTTGTAATTATATAGACATAAAAAAACGGCCGAAGCCGTTTTTTTATTACAATGGTTTTTCTATTTTTGATGGTCTGAATAAGATGATTGATCCCACAACAGAAACGCACAACACTATCAGACATATCAGGAAGAAAACAGCCTTATGTGTTAATACTCCTATCGTAAGAAAAACACCAAAGATAAGCGAAGCCGCAATTGCATAAATAAGAATCTTCAAAATATCTTTAGGACGAGGATATGTTCTGCGGTAATATTTTGCCAGCCAGTATAACAGATCATCATATTTGGATACATCTCCTCCGCAAACCTTAGCAACATCTCTTTTGATTGAATCTACCGTTTCTTTGTCCATGCCAAGATATTTTATTTTTTCTGTATATGCTTCTATGAAGAACCCTGTTTGCAGAGCATCATAATATAACTCCGAACTCTGAAGCTTCTTAAGTGCATCCTTATTAATCGTATTAAAAGGCCAATACCAACGAGTGCACAGAGCATCCAGCAGAGCATATTCTTCACGATATTTTTTGTGATTCTCTTTCTTTAGTTTCTCGAAATCTACGGATTCCTCTACTTCAAATATTTCTTCTGTTTTTTCGTTATCATATTCACTCATCTAATTTACCCCTCATTAATTAGAATGATAACAAAAAGCAACCAAACAAGAAATACTTATCTGATTGCTTTTAAATATGTTTTATTTCGAAATAATAATCTTTCCGTCCTTAACTTCAACACGAACTTTGTTGGAGTCGATACCCGCCATTTCCAGTGCATCCTGAGACAACTGAACTCGGCGGGCTTTGTCAAGGATTGAGTACTCTTCGTGTGATTCGACAGCCGCAAGACTTTCAGTAGTCATGTTGTCGAGCTGCTGACGGTATTTTTCTTTCATGATCTTTTCGGTACTTATCTTACCATCGGAAATCATGATAACACGCGAAACCTTGTTGGCAAGGCTTAAGTCGTGGGTAACGATGATGATTGTAATACCGATTTCTTCATTGATTTTTCTGAAGATATCCTGAATCATGTTGGATGTCTTTGAGTCAACGGCACCTGTGGGCTCGTCGGCCAAAAGAATCTTAGGGTCATGAGCAAGAGCTACCGCAATCGCAACTCTCTGCTGTTCACCACCGGACATCTGTGCAGGATATGAATTGGCTTTGTGATCGATACCAATCATCTTAAGAAGGCCCATTGCTTTTTCTCTTCTCGCCTTTTGACTCATATGGTCAAAGTAGAGTGGAGCCTCTACGTTCTGAAGAGCCGTGAAGTAAGGGAAGAGGTTCTGACCGCTGTTCTGCCATACAAAACCTACTGACTTTCTTCTGTATTCAACCAGACCTTTTTCTGACATTGCAAAGAGGTCATGACCGTCCACATAAAGACGTCCTGCGGTAGGTTTTTCAAGACCACCGATCATGTTAAGAAGCGTGGATTTACCGGAACCCGATTTACCGATAATTGCTACAAGTTCGCCTCTCTCGATTTCAAGTTCAAGGCCCTGAAGAGCAAGTACTTCAACATCGTCAGTCTTGTAAATCTTAACAAGTCCGTCGCAGACAAGAATATTATCTTTTTCTGCTTCGGCTTCTTCGGTTACTTCACCAGCGTCGTAGTTTTCCTCACCTGCATAAACCGCTGCTTCAGTCTCGTTATTTACATATTCGTTGTTCATTTCGTCATTGTTCTGCGGGTACATACTTTAATTCTCCGTCTTCCATCTCGTAAACTGCATCACCGAAAACCATAAGGTTAGGGTCATGTGTTGTCATTACTATGGTGATTCCTTCCTTTGCAATAAGTTCCTTGAAAAGCTTAATGATTCCAAGACCTGTGTTTGTATCAAGCGCTCCGGTAGGCTCATCGGCAAAAATAATTTTGGGCTTGTGTGCTACCGCTCTTGCGATGGCAACTCTCTGCTGCTCACCACCGGACATCTGTGAAGGCATGTGAGCCATTCTTTTTTCAAGTCCGACAATGGATAAAACCTCTCTGATTCTGGCATCTCTGTCGCCCTTGTAATCAGCGAGTTTAAGAGCAAAATCAACATTCTCGTATGCACTCATTATCGGTACTAAGGCTACTGACTGGAATACAAATCCGATGTTGTATCTTCTCATGGTTTCTCTCTGCCTGGTGCTCATGCCGCCCACGTCTCTTCCGTCAATAATGACCTGTCCGCTCGTGGGGTCGTCAAGCATACTCAAAATATTTAAAAGAGTTGTTTTACCCGAACCTGAACGTCCTTTTAAAATTGTAAGGCACGCAGGCGGAACATTAATATCAACGCCTTTTAATACTTCAAGGATTTCATGGTTTCCCAAGGGGAAACTTTTGTGAACATCGATAGTTTTAATTATACTGTCCATTTTTATCACCGTTAATTTTTCTATTAGAGAACTGTCCCCAGGTGGTCAAAAAAGCCAAAATAGAACCGTCCCCATTTGGTCATTTAGTCTTCGCCAAGCTTAATAGCCTTGGTAATGTTCATGTTCTTAATAATTCTGTAGATTACGATAAAGCAGAGGATAAGTACAAATCCTACGATAACAGCCATCTTCATGCCGTCCTCGGCTTTACAGATAATTGTAAGAGGGATATTGTGTTCTCTCGGCAGGTATACCGTAGAGATAAGCTTTGTAAACAGTAAAGTCGTCAGCATTCCGACACCGAAGCCCGCTCCGCATGCAAAGAGTGAAGAGAATATCTGCTCCACGATAAGCATTCTGAAAATCTCTCCCATGGTAAGACCCATGGAACGGTAAATACCGTAAATAAGCTCTCTTTCTTTTATGGTAAGTATCCAGTAGATTAAGAAACCTACACCGCAGACAACAAGCGAAATAACAAATCCTATCGAGAACATACCGTTTGTAATCTGGATGAGAGTTGAGTTTCTCTGATTCTGAATAAGCTCTTCTCTTGCGGTAATTTTAGGAAGTCTGCCGACCTCTTCAACATACTTGCTTATCTCTTCATAATCTGCATTGTCCGATAATTTCATCCATATCTGATACGGTCTTAAATTAAATGTGCTGGTTACCGTATTGTAGTTTGCCACAATGAGATAATTCTCTCTCTTCTTAAATGTAGCATCAGGCTGTTCTTCGTAAACAGTTGATTCATATCCCGGGAACGAATCTACAATGGCAACGATTTCACCACGGGTACTTGCGTATTCCTTGCTGGAATCAATGGGCGATACTCTGGAATAATTGAGTTTATCACCTATGTTTAATTCATATTTCTCGGCAAGGTTTCTGGAAATAATGATTCCTTTTGGATTCTGTCCAAGGTCATTTAAATAATAAAACCAGTGCTTGTCATTAAGTCCGTCCTGTAATGCTGCTGTCTCACCGAATTCCTTGGTATTGATAGCTAAAAGAAGGCATCCAACTTCCTTCTTTCTTTCCACGTTAACTATGGTATCCTCGTCACGCAAAACCTTGGTCATGCTTTCAACGCCAAGATCTTTTAATCCCTCAAAGCGCTGATAATCCGGCTCATTGTAACGCCAGTAAGCTTCAGTCGTCATCGGAATTTTCTTAATTGTAAGATTCCATCTTTCTTCAATCTTATAATCGCAGCCGGTGTTATAGTTGATTCGGTCTTCCATGTTTTCATTTACGCTTCGCGCCAGGTTGGAGTTAAAAATACCCATCGCGATTGTCATTACAAGGAATACCGAAATGAATCCCTGCTTCTTGGTGTTTCTGATAATCTGCAGGAATGCAACGTATTCAGCGGGTTTCCATTTATTTCTTCCCAGTTTGTAGATAAGGTTGATGATTAAATGAATTATTCTTAAAGCAAATAATCCGCATCCTAAAATAAAGAGTGAAGAATCAAGGAATATAATCGGATCGATCTGGCCGCCCGCAATAACGGTAAGCGAAATTGATTCTCTCTGTTTCATATAGTTGTAAAGAAGATATCCGGAAAGCAGCAAAAGAGGTATATCCAGGAAGAATTTCTCCCAGAGTGCTTTTGACTTGCCCGAATTTTTAGCCGATCTTCTTTCAATAATCGTAAATCTTGAAAGAGGAATTACGGGAATGGTCATAAAGAGCATGGATAATGCAAAAGCTATTCCCGAAAATGCAATCATCATGTATGTCGGCTGATAGATGGTTGTGTCTTTTAGGGTGAATACAAGGAACGCATCTGTTCCCGCACCGAGTTTACAGAAAAGATAACCAAACGGCAGACCGATAACAGATCCTACTATCGATATAACAAATGACTGCAGCATGTAAAGTCTGATAACCTTAAATCTTGAAACGCCACGGCTCTTGAGCATTGCAATTTCACCGGTTTCCATCTCAAGAATTCTGCTCGAAATCATATAAATGAAAAGAAGTAAAAGAGCAATAATAGGAATTTCAAAGGTTAAAAGAATGATACTGATGGTCTTCTTCGATTCAATATAGGAAGCCAGAGTATTCTCAAAATTAGAGGTAAGATTTGAATCGATTTCTCTGAACTGTCTTAAATATGAATAGTATTCTTCGGCATTGTTATAGTTGATATATGTGTAATCAAACATAACTCTCTCGGTATAGTTAATCGGAGATTGCACGTAGATATCCAGAATGGTCGAAAAATCTTCCTTGTCAGCAAGAAGAACCCTGTCAAACGTTCTAAGTCTTCTGTCCCAGAAAGGATCACCGTCATCAACTTCTTCGATGATACCGCAGATGACAAGCTTAACATATATTTTCTGATCGTCTTTTTTAACTATTGCAGTCCAGTACTGGCCGATGGTTAAATCATCCGCATCGTATGTCTTTTGCGATACAACAACGGGAATTGCGCCGTCTTTTAACGCTTCCTGAACCATTTCGTTTTCGGAAGTGGCTGCTTCTTCAGGCCATACGCCTGCCAGAATTTCCGCATGATCGCGAAGTTTGTCGACATAGCCCAGAGTCAGCTGTCTGGATTTGCCTGTCAGATTCTCTTCCGCATAACCTGCGGGGATTTCAAGCACCTGCTGCCTTTGAACAACGGGAAGATCAATATAATAATTCCATTTGGTTTCAAGACTGTTTAAGAATCCTAAAGTGGTATCAACATCTGTATAGTTTTCGCTGTATAACGAGCCTTTGGTAGACATTACTGCAGGGAATGTACCATACTTTTCAAAATATTCCGTGAAGAGATTTGAAAGCAGTCTGTTAAGGCTTCCTTCCTTAAACATAGGATATACGCTTAAAAATGCCGACAGAAGAATAACTCCGGTAAGCAAACAGAAATTAAGCCACTTTTTATTCAGTATTTTGTATTTGATAAATCTTATCATTTTATCCTTCTCCTGTTACTTAACAAGAATGTCTCCTACATGCAGGCCGTTAACAATTACCGGTTTGTCAGAAGTTCCGACCCTCTGATCCGTTCCGGGCTGAACATATCTTTTAAATACCGTGTCTCCGTCCAGTATCCATACATAATAGTATTCTTTTTTGTCGAAAGAAATTTCCTTCATAACGTAATCGCCGGGAACATAGAACATATTGTCAAGTCTCAGCTTGTCATAGGAAACTTCTGCGCCCATAAACTGCGGTTCGTATGCGAAAAATCCTTCTTCGACTCTCATATAGAAAGGATTGTTGTCATATGAAGGAGCCGTGCAGTATACTTTGCCGTTTTCCGTAAATACATGCGCAAATGTATTGTTGTTGCCGGCTATAACTTCCGCATCGAATTCTTCGTCTTTAATCTTTATTTTGTATTTGTATCCGACAGCTTCGGGATCGTGTGTTCCACCAAATTTAACAACATTGTCAAAGTAAGAAGCAGTCTCAATCATTTTCTTGCCAACATTGACTTTGTCGCCCTTGTAAGCAGATATCGAAGTGATTTTTCCGTCATATTCGGCATAGATTGTTTTATATCCCGTACCGTCGTTATTCTTCTTCGCATTTGCAAGCTGTCTGTTTAATGAAGCAATGGTATTGTCATGCTGTTTTTTACGTGTTTCCTTGTTAATCTCAAGGAGTTTCAAATCCATCTCGGCATATTTCACATCATAAGCAATACCGTTAGCGCTTACTTCCAGTTCTGCTTTTTCCATAGCAAGTTTGACCATATCCGTCTGGCTTGTATTCGGATCGGCAAGAGCTTTCTTAATTTCCTCAATTCTGTCGGTCTGCTGTTTTGTTTTACCGGCACCGTCATAGATGGTTTTGTTTAATTCTTCAAACTCTTTTTCGGCGTCTTTTACATAATTGTCGTAATCTCTGTTTTCACTTTTAATTCTGTTTTCAATTCCGACTAAGGTTCCTTTTGCCGAATCAATCATAATTCTTAAAAGAGGATCACCCTTTTTAATTTCATCACCCTCATTTACGAAAAGTTCGTCAACCTCACCTTCATCAGAAGAAAAATATGAATGTGTTGACTCTTCAACATACTTAATTCCTTTTGCAGTTTCGGAATACGCATAGGTTCTTAATTTAACTTCATACTGGCCTTCTCTTTTAGGAAGAGGAGCTTCCTGAATATAAAGAACCATCTCACCTTCTTCAAGGCCGCTTAATACTTCGTAATTGTGCTCATCAGAAGTTCCGACTTCAAAGTATCTTTTCTCAAGCGAACCGTCGTCTGCCTTAACATAAACAAACGAGCCTGTGTCATCGGTATTGACGGAATCTTTTCCGACTACCAGCACATCATTCTTGTCTTTCTCATAAAACTGTAAAAGCACAAAATCACCAAGTTTAACGTTAACTTCCTCTTCGGGTTTGAAACGCTGAATGGGATAAAGGTTCTGTGCCTTGGCATAAACCGTTTCACTGTCTGTATAGTTAAACTCGCTGATAGGAACTTTCTTTCCTTCTATAAATGCAAATTTAACGGCATATTTTGAATAATTGTAAGATCTGGTATCACCCTGTGAAGCAAAGAACAGATCCTCGGGATCTGTAATTGTAATAAGATTTTCGTTTGCAATGGCGGTATTTCCATTCTTTAAATCTTTCTTATACGTAACATATCCGCTCTTTTTTGCTCTTAGAACGCCGTCGTTAACAATTTTGTTAAGTTCGGTAATGCTTTCATTTATTTTTCTTTTGTTAAACTCATACATTTCATCGGAATATGCATAATTCTCTTCAAAAGCTTCGAGGCTCTTGTCGAATGATTTTACAAATTCCTCGTTTACGATGCCCAGGTTTTTGTTATACTCTGCCTGCTCTTTCTGAAGTTCGAGTTTTGCAAGTTCAATATCGTATTTTTTCTTACTTGCCTCATATTCGGCTGTCAGCACCGAAAGACTTGAGTTAAGCTCGGTTATCTGATCCCTGACGGAATCAACATTTGCTTCCACCAAAACATCGCCCTCGTTGACATAGTCACCGACGGATACAGTAATATCTTTTATTTCAACCATTTTCTCATAAAAATGGCAGTACTCCATTCCCATTACGGTACCGGTAATCAGTTTGGAAACACCCATATCTGCCTTTTCAACAGGTCTGAATGTGGGTTCTGCTCCGACAGGCTCCAAAAGTTCCGGAACATCCTGTCCGGATGTACATGAACAGAGAACTATTAAGGCACTTAATGCAAGAGCCACAGCTTTTATTCTTCGCATCTTTATCATTTTGCAGCCACCTCTTCTCCGCCGTTAAGCCCGCTCTTAATAATAGCCATTCCGTCAACCACGGAATCAACTTCTACATAAACGGGATTTTTAAATCCGTTTTCATCCACAACATAAACAAATCTCTTTTCGTTTACTGCTGTGTAAACATATCTTTCTTCTACATAAACAACGTCTTTGATTGTCTCTAACGGAATAACAACCTCAAATTTTTCGGTACTAACATATCCGACATCATCACTTACAGGTTTTAAATAAAGCGTATGTGTTCCGGTATTGTTTTCCTCTATCCTGGTTATTTCAACATCAAATTCCATGGTAGGAGACTGAGCCTTGTAAACAGCACCTTCTTCAAAGACATAGTCTGTGTTTTTAACTTCTGTATAGAAACCTACATCACCGCTTGCTTCGGTTAAAATATCCTTGCCTTTAATTACCACACCGTTTGCTATAGTATCGCTGACATATGTGATAACGCCGTCTTCTCTTGCCTTGACAATACATTTATCCAGATCTCTCTGGCTCTCCATAAGTTCGATTTCTTTTAATTTAATATCATCCTCAATGGATGCTATCTGATCGTCATAAGTCTTGCCGAGTGCAATATTTGAAGCATGTTCCTTAATATCGGGGTCAGTCTTTTCGGGGTCAAAATAGATTGCTTTGAGTTTTTGCACATGTTCAAGAAGCATCTTGTCGGTTTCGAGGGTTTCTCTGGCATCTACGACTTTTTTCTCGATTTTTTCTGATTTGAAGACGCAAAGAACCTGACCGGCTTTTACAAAATCGCCGTTCGCAACTTTCAGTTCGTCAAACTCAAGATCGTCAAGATCGACCTGATAGTTATAATATCTAAGTGAATTCTGGGTAAGTTTAAGCCTGATGGTAGGCGTCATATCTCCCCTGTATACCTCGTAGGTCTCCGGAATCGTTTTCTGGTACAATTCCTTCGAAACAGGTTCGATTTTGTGAATATCGGTCTTTTCGCACCCCGTAAGAAGAACTGCGAACGATAAAACCGCACATGAAATTATTCCTTTAATAGGTTTCATTTGTCTCTCCAGTAAAATAAATTATGCCCCCTTGTACCTATTTTGCAATTTTATCACATATTGTTCACATTTAAAATATGACAAATTTTAGACAATATCCCTATTTTTTAGTGAATTCCTTTTGTAAATTCAATTTCTTTATGCTATAATCTGAACGAACGCGCTTCAAATTCTTTTTTGATCGCAACAATTTCTATCTTTTAGGAGGTTTTAAAATGGCTTTAGTTACCACAACAGAAATGTTTAAGAAAGCCTATGACGGCGGCTATGCAGTCGGCGCTTTCAACGTAAACAATATGGAAATCGTTCAGGGAATTACAGAAGCTGCAGGCGAATTAAAGAGCCCTGTTATTCTTCAGGTTTCCAAGGGCGCTCGTGCTTATGCTAACCACACTTATCTTGTAAAGCTTGTTGAAGCAGCAGTTATCGAGAATCCCGACATCCCCATCGCTCTTCACCTTGATCACGGTGATACATTCGAACTTTGTAAATCATGTATCGATGGCGGATTTACATCAGTTATGATCGATGCTTCTTCCAAATCTTTCGAAGACAACATCGCACTTACAAAACAGGTAGTTGAATATGCTCACGCTCACGGCGTAGTAGTAGAAGCTGAACTCGGTACTCTCGCAGGTATCGAAGACGAAGTAGTTGTTGAATCAGGTAAGGAAGCTTACACAAGACCTGAAGAAGTTGAAGAATTCGTTTCCAGAACAGGTTGTGACTCTCTTGCAATTGCTATCGGTACATCACACGGTGCTTACAAGTTCACAGCAGCTCAGTGTACAAGAAATGCTGACGGCATCCTTGTTCCGCCACCCCTTCGTTTCGACGTACTCGAAGAGTGCATCAAGAGACTTCCCGGATTCCCTATCGTTCTTCACGGCTCATCTTCAGTTCCTCAGGAATTCGTTAAGATGGTTAACACATACGGCGGAAATATGCCCGATGCAGTTGGTATTCCCGAAGAGCAGCTTCGTAAAGCAGCTTCACTTGCTGTATGTAAGATCAATATCGACTCCGATATCCGTCTTGCTATGACAGGTAACATCAGAAAGTACTTCGCAGAGCATCCCGATCACTTCGATCCCCGTCAGTACTTAAAGCCCGCTCGTCAGGCTGTTAAGGACATGGTTGCTCACAAGATCATCAACGTTCTTGGTTCAGACGGTAAGGCTTAATTAAAGAATTTTAAAGCACTAAAGATAATAAACCGGAGCTAGTTTGGCTCCGGTTTTTATTTGCTCGAAAATTTACCCATCATTTTGATAGGTTTTTCTTTATTTTTTATTTTTGTGGGTATATAATGTTTTCGGTAAATAAAAAGTTTCGGAGCCGGGCACGCTGTGCGAGCCAGGCACCTAAGTTTTCTTTTTAGAGAAGGCGGGTACAGATATGATTTCTACAAAAGGAAGATATGCACTTAGAATAATGATTGATCTTGCATCACAGGATAATGAGAGTTTCATTCCGCTTAAAGATATTGCGGAGAGACAGAATATTTCCAAGAAATATCTGGAAATAATCATAAAAGATCTTGTCGAGGGTGGCCTTCTTATCAGTCTTTCAGGCAAAGGCGGCGGTTACAAATTAAAGAGAAAACCCGAAGAATATACGGTAGGTGAAATCATTGAATTAACCGAAGGTTCACTTGCTCCGGTAGCATGTCTCGCGGAGAAAGCCGAAGAATGCCCCAGAGCATCTGCCTGCATTACTCTTCCTTTGTGGAAAGAATATGGCGAACTCGTACACAATTTCTTTTATGGTAAGAAATTAACCGACCTAGTCGAAAACAAAGAATAAATTATAAAAGAATCAAAAACCCCGACGGCACAGGGCCCGCCGGGATTTTTTAATGAAAATGATTTTCAGATCCTCTATTTTATTTCTATATTTTCAAGTTTTTTTCCTTTTTTAAGATAAACTCCTTCAATTCCATTAGAATCAACTAAGTTTACTTTGGATGTTGTATCTTTTCTTGCGAAGATGCTGCCGAGTACGGAAGTTCTTAAGCCGTAAACAGCCATCACATTTTCGCCTTCATAGCTTGTAATCTTTGTCTTGTATGCTCGGATGGGCTTCTTTGAATCGATTTCCACGATTGAGAAATTCATCAAATCAACATTGTCTGTTGCATAGTATATTATTCCGTCATTTTCCATGCTTGAATCTTTGAAAATAACCTTGTGGAAATATACTTCATCAAAATCATCCTCATCCTCGTAAAGTAAAACCGATTTTTCCTCCACGTTATTATATTTTCGTCCTGCGGAATCTAACATCAGTGAAGGTTTTGTAATCTTTGCATAAATGTTTTTCTGACTGATCGGAACGATAGGAAGATTAAGCAGTATGAAAAGAAGTACTATCGAAACAATCGCTACAATAAAACCAACTTTCGATCTGTCATTTTTTCTTTTAACGTCCTGACCGATTTTTTTAATCAGTTTCTCGTCATATTCAGCACTGTCTTCTATTTCCTTTTCGCCGGGAATATCGCCCTTCATTGATTCGTATGCCTTTTTACATTCGGGACATTCGTTTAAATGATTTTCTATTTCTTTATTTGTTTCTTCGCCGGTAAGTTCGTCAATGTATGAGGGAAGTAAATCTCTTATTAAATAACATTTATCATTCTTCATCATTCATCATTCCTTTCAGTTTTTCTTTTGAGCGGTAGAAAGTTACTCTTGCCCAGTTTTCGCTTTTGTGAAGCACATCTCCGATTTCCTTGAACGAGAGTCCCGAATTAATACGAAGCTTTACAACCTCTTTTTCAATATCGGCCAGGGAATTAATGCTTTCCGCTAACCTTCTTTGTTCCTCTCTCTTCATGACTTCAGCCTCAACATTTGTGTTTCCGGCCACTTCCATGAAGTTTTCATCGTCTATCGATGCATTCATATTATCTTTTTTCTTCAAATGGTTGAAATATATGTTCTTAGCTATCGTACACAGCCAGGCGAACAGGTTGCCACCCGTAAAAGAATCGTAATTCTTAATCGCCCTGTAAAAAGTTTCCGATACTATGTCGTCCGCCAGGTCCTGATTGTGGCAAATCGAAACGACATACTTTTTAAGCGGTATACAGTATTTAAGATATATTTCTTCCATCTCTTTCGTGGAAGCGCTGTTCATCTTTCTACCCTGCTTTCTGTATGATAAACAACTTGGGTTTTCAAAATGTTACAAAAAATTTTGATTTTTTAAAAAAATATCGGAGACGCCCGGCGAAACCGATATTTTTGTTGTTACATTATTTAATTAATTACCATGTCTTTCTGATAATCTTGCCACCGCCGATAACACAGTCGTTTTCATCATAAAAGACGGCAGACTGTCCTGCGGTTGCCGCACGAACCGGCTTTTCAAATACGATACGAAGCGTATCCTCATTAAAACGTGTGAGAATTGCGTTTTCTCCGTCATGGCGGTAACGTATCTTAACCTTTGCGGGTATTTCCTCACCCGGTTTAATATCTTCTATACTAAGGAAGTTAAGATCATTTACAAATATCTCATCATTATACAAAGCTTTGTCTTCGCTTAAAACTACTTCATTCGTCTCCGGTCGTATTTCTTTTACGAACATAGGAACACCGAATGCTAT
>JAEEOJ010000053.1 GCA_016284175.1 Lachnospiraceae bacterium
GAACTCGATGATAGCGGGATCGATATCGCCGCATCTTGTACCCATGATAAGACCTTCAAGAGGAGTAAGACCCATGGATGTATCTACGCACTTACCGTGGTCAACTGCAGAAATACTTGCACCGTTTCCTAAGTGGCAAACGATAATCTTTAAATCTTCTCTTGTCTTGCCGAGGATCTCTGCTGCTCTTGCAGATACGAAATCATGGCTGGTTCCGTGGAATCCGTAACGACGAACTTTGTATTTCTCATAATATTCATAAGGAAGTCCGTACATATATGCTTTCTCGGGCATTGTCTGATGGAAAGCTGTATCGAATACTGCTACCATGGGAACGCCGGGCATAATCTTTTTACATGCGTTGATACCGATAAGGTTTGCGGGGTTGTGAAGAGGAGCAAGATCGTTGCACTCTGCAATTGCATCCAAAACTTCGTCTGTAATAACAACAGACTTGGCAAACTTCTCACCACCGTGCACAATACGATGACCTACTGCATCGATTTCGGAAAGTGACTTAACAACGCCGTGATCTGCATCTGTCAAAGCATCGATAACTGCCTGAATAGCATAAGTATGGTCGGGCATCGGAGTTTCTTTTGTAACTTTATCCTTTCCCGAAGGAGTATGCTTGATACATGAGCCTTCCATTCCGATTCTTTCGCAAAGTCCTTTTGCAAGCACTGCTTCGCTCTCAGAATTGATAAGCTGATACTTAAGTGATGAACTTCCGCAGTTAATTACCAAAATATTCATAAAATACCTCCTAAAATATTGAAACGCCGCGTCTTTTTTACGCAGGCGAAATCTTTCACGAACATATAGAATTGTAGGCTTTTTTTATGCTTTTGTCAATTCATAGAGAGCGGGCCAAAAAACGAAAACCGACTTTTAGTCGAAAAAGTACTTGACAAATATAAAATCGGCTTGTTATACTAAAACCGACCGATAGTCGAAAAGGAGAATTAAAAATGAAAAAGGGCGAAATGAGAAAACTGGAACTTGTTCAGATAGCATACCGTATGTTTCTGACAAAAGGATATGAGAATACCAGCGTGGATGAAATCATCGAAGAAGCGGGAATTGCCAAGGGCACTTTCTACTACTATTTCGAAAGCAAGGAACTTCTTTTGGAAGAAGTAATCTGCATGATGATAAACAAGGAAGCCGAAAAAGCAGCCGAAGTGTTAAAATCGGACCTTCCCATTCCCGTCAAAATCACCGGAATAATCATGTCCCTTCAGCCGGCAAAAGAAGAGTTCACCATCGAAGAAGCTCTTTTAAGTCCTGAAAACGCCCTGATGCATAAAAAAATCAAACAAAAACTGTATGATGTTGCGACGCCCATACTTTCCGAGGTTGTCGAAGAAGGCATAAAACAGGGGATTTTTGACTGCAACAATATCCCCGAGCGTGTAAAGATGATGCTCCTTGTCAGCAGTGAAGTTTTCGACGACGGTCATTTTACCGAGAGAGACATCGAAGTATTCATCGATCTGACGGAAAAACTTCTCGGTGCAAAAAAAGGTACTATGGAATTCGTTCGCGACATGATTGTACGCGGAGAATAATAATGAACCAAAAAAGCAATTTCAATAAATTTTTACTTCTCTGGTTCGGAGAACTGATCTCTTCCATCGGAAGCGGTCTGACCGCCTTCGGACTCGGAGTATATGTTTTTAAAGTGACGGGAAGCGCCGCGAGCATGTCGCTTGTGACTCTTTTAGGATTTCTTCCCTCACTCCTTTTAAGCGTACCTGCAGGCATTTTGGCCGACAGATACGATCGTAGACTTTTAATGATGATCGGAGACGGCTTCTCGGCACTCGGAGTGCTTTTTATCCTTATCTGCATGATTCGCGGAGAGGCTACTCTCTTTCAGATATGTATCGGTGTCTCGATAAGCGCCGTATTTTCCGCACTGCTTGAACCGTCCTACAGAGCAACCGTTACGGATCTTCTGACCAAGGAAGAATTTTCACGGGCAAACGGTCTCGTTTCGCTCGCGGGAAGCTCGAGATACCTTTTCTCACCCCTTATCGCCGGACTTCTTCTTACAATAAGCGACGTTAAACTTTTACTGATAATTGATATCGCAACCTTCCTTTTAACCGTGACGGGTGCCGCTGTTGTAAGAAAAGGAATCGGCCTAAAAGAAACAAAAGTAAAAGAAGCATTCTTTGACAGCATAAAATCAGGCTTAAAAGTTTTACGCGAGACAAAAGGACTCCTCGCCCTTGTCTTTTTGTCTTCCGTAGTCACTCTTTTCATGGGAATGTTTCAGACACTTGTAAAACCGCTCATTCTTTCGTTTCAGAATGAAAGAACGTTAGGAATCGCGGAGACAATCTGCGCGAGCGGAATGCTTGCGGGCGGATTAATCCTCGGCATCAAAGGAATCAGGAAAAACTATGTGACTTACCTCGCCCTTTCACTGTCACTCCTGGGACTTTGCATGTTCGGCTTCGGTCTTTTTGAAAATATAATTACAATTTCCATTTTCGGTTTTCTCTTCTTCCTGGTTCTGCCTGTTGCAAACAACTGCATGGATTTTCTGGCAAGAACCAACATACCTTCAGACAAACAAGGCAGAGTCTGGGGCTTAATCGGTTTTATATCCCAACTGGGATATGTGGTATCTTATGCCGTCTCGGGAGTGTTGGCTGATGCTCTCGGACGAATCGGAAACCGCGGAGTCGGAAGAGGTTCGGCGCTTTTAATCATGATCGCAGGACTTAGCCTAACGGTTTTCTCGGTAGGCATTTTCTTTCGCAAAAACATAAAATCACTCGAACCCAAGGAGGTAATATATGAAATCTGATAATAAAAAATATAAATACAGACCGGTTCTCTTTTTCGCACTTGCATATCTTTTCACATGGATTTTCTGGATTCCCGCAATCTTCGTCAGTGAAAATTTCGGCGCAGTATTAATGTTAATCGGACTTCTTGCTCCCGCAGTAGTATCCACAATATTTGTGCTCGCATCGGGTTCTCCCGCTCTTAAAAGAGACTTAAAGCTTAAGTTAATCGGTTTTTATAAGGTTAAATGGCTGAATGTTCTGCTGGCTATTTTTGTTTTCGCGGGAATCGTCGCTGCCTCTATCCTCTTGTCTCTTTTATTCGGACAGTCTTTAAACCAGTTTTCGTTTACCGAGGATTTCTCTTTTACGGGCGTCGGAATCGCCGGAGCGTTCGTTTCGGTAACGGTTGCAGCCATCATCGAAGAAGTCGGCTGGAAAGGCTACTGCGAAGATTCAATCGGCCAGTACATGAACTGGTTTTGGGAATCGATGATTTTCGGAGCGCTGTGGGGCATGTGGCACCTTCCGCTTGTCTTTATCAAAGGAACGTACCAGGCAACGCTTATGGTCAATCCTTTGTTCGTAATAAACTTCTTTGTAAGCGCCATCCCTATGGGCTTTATCATTACCTGGGTTTACTTAACAAGCGGTCGCTCAATCCTCGCATGCATGATATATCACCTGGTAATTAATTTCCTGCAGGAAAAAATAGCGATGACGCCCGAGACCAAATGCGTGGAAACCATCGTGGTAATCATTGTTGCCATAATCATCGTTATTGCGAATAAAGACATGTTCTTCGAAAAAAGACATGTCGGAAGACTCTTGGAAGACATCGATGAGAGAAATAAAAAGAGCCAGGCACGCTATGCGAGCCAGGCACCGGAATGTGCTGAATAAATTGTATAGCTCATAAAAGAGGGGTGCCGGGAAACCGGCCCCCTTTCATTTTTCAGTGCCTGACTCCCGAAGGGTGTCTGGCTCTGATATTAAACTATAATTACTTCTCCGAGCGCAAATGAATAAATCAAAACTTCTGCGACTTCTTTCTTTTCAAGTCTCGAAAGCGCTTCGCTGTAATAATCAAGCTGTGTCTTATATCTCTTAACAAGCTCTTGTGCATTATCCACTCTGTCGGTTTTGTAATCCATCAGAATAAGCTTGCCGTCTTCTTCGAAATAAACGTCGATTACACCCTGAACCAGTACCTTTTCGTTCTCGGGGAATGCTTCGTTTACTTCATTCGCAGGAACCGATAAAACAAACGGCTGCTCGAGATAAAGCTCGTCTCTTTTAGAAGCCTCGCTCATACGTTTCGAAAGATCTGTTTCTAGGAATTTTAAAATCTTATCCTCGTTTACAAGCGCATCGTCTTCTTCATAGATGAAAAGATTATCCGTCATTTTCTTTCTGTGCGCTCTTAAGTTGGCTGCAATATCACCCTCGTAAATATGCTCAAAGTCCATAAGTTCCATGACTCTGTGATATGCGCTACCGCGAGCCGCACCGCCGTTTTCCTGTTCGGTTTCGGCAATAATCTTCGGAACCCTTACTTCCTCTTCGTGATAAAGAGTATTCTCTCCGTCTTCGTTTTCAAGATATGCGGCCTTCTTAAGTTCGGAAACCGTGGTCTTGACGAAGAGATTGTCGAGAGATTCGTGAGGATAAACAAATTCTTTGAAGCCTGCTTTTGCGGGAATACTTTCGAGAGCCTTTATTTTTGATATTCTCTCTGCTTCCTCAAACACTTCTTCGATGTCTGCATCCTCGGGACTGACTTTATTTATCTTAAACAATTCGGGTTTCTCACAGATAATCGGGAAAAGCAGTTTCATAAAAGATCCCGAATCCATTATGCTTGCAAATGAAAGCGTGTCTTTTGCTTCAGGTTCTTCGTCAAGCATTCCGGTTAAGATGAGTTTTTCTCTTGCTCTGGTCATCGCAACATATAAAACTCTGATTTCTTCACCGAGGCTGTTTATCTTTTCCTTGGAATAAAGCGCATCTCTGACGGGAGAAGTTCCTTTTATTCTCTTTTCGAGATTATATGTATCTCCGCCGATTCCGAGTTCTTCATCCATTAGAATTGTATCCTTGGAATACCTGAATTCGGTATGAAGTCCCGATACAAAGCAGATCGGATATTCGAGGCCTTTAGATTTATGCACGGTTAAAATCTGTACGACATCGGCATTCTCATCGAGCATATTTGCTTCGCCCATATCCTGCTTTGCTTTAAGTTTTTCCGTGTATTTTACGAAGTCATGAATACAGAAAATGCCCTGCTCTTCGTATTCGTCCGCAGTCTCCACCAAAAGATTCACGTTTGCGAGTCTCTGCTCTCCGCCCGGAAGTGACGAAACCATCACGCCGTATTCGTACTTTTCAAAAATCATACGAAGCATGTCCGATGCGGATGTATACATAGCCTGCTTTCTTAAATCTTCAAGCTCTGTCGTAAAGTGCAAAACCTTTTCCTTCAGATCTGCATCGCTTCCGACAAGAAGATACTGATATAGGCTGTCGATAAGTCTTTTCTTTTTTTCAACGATACGAATCTTCGCAATCTCTTCTTCGCTAAAACCACCCATAAAAGAATGAAGCACTGATAAAAGAGGCAGATCCTGTCTCGGATTATCAATAACAGAAAGGAAGTTAAGGATTAACTGCACTTCCCAAGCATTGTAATATCCGGACTTGGAAATAACGTATCCCTGAATGCCCTCATTCTTTAAGGCTTTCTGGAAAACCACATCTCGTGAATTGGTCATCGAACGAAGAAGAATTGCCACATCCGAATACCTCATCTCCCTCATGGAATTGGTCTTTGTATCAAAAACTAAAGTTCCGGCTTCCTTTAATGCCTTGATTTTGCCTGCAACTATGGCAGCTTCTATCTCATCTTTAGTGAAGTCTTTGTAGCGCTCATCTTCTTCAAATTCTTTTTTGCTAAAATAAACAAGCTCTGCTTTATTGTCGATATTGCTTTCGGGATAATCCGTCTTTCCTAAATTAAGCCTCTCGTCCTCTCCGTATTCTATACCGCCGATTTTTTCAATCATGCAGCGTTCAAATACATAGTTTACGGCATCGATTACTTCCTTGCGGCTTCTGAAATTGTATGAAAGAATAATCCTCTCGTCCCTGTCGCCTTCCTTGGAATATTCGAGACATTTTTCCTTAAAAATCTCAGGCTTTGCAAGACGAAATCTGTATATACTCTGCTTGATATCGCCCACCATGAATCTGTTGCCGGTAAGCTTATCATCCTTTGAAACCGCAGCAAGTATGGTCTCCTGAACATCGTTCGAGTCCTGATATTCGTCTATCATTACTTCGTTGAAATATTCTTGGTATCGAATCGCAGTCGGCGTGGGAACAATCTTTCCGTCTTCCTTTTTTACAAGGATTTCAAGCGCCATATGCTCCATGTCGGAGAAACTGATGATGCCCTTGTCACGCTTTTTATCTTCAAAAATATGCATGTACGACATTACAAATCGTAAAAGAGAATTCGTGACCGCATAGCCTTCCTTAACCGATTCTTCAAAATCAGCTTCGGTCAGATTTTTGTATTTTTCTTTACATTTGTCTATAATCTTACGGGCTTTATCATTAACCGAATTCGCATATTGTTTGAGCGCCTCTTTTTCATCCGGTAAGTTTCTTCCGTAATTAAGAGTAATTCTTTTGAGTTCGGGATATTTGACGATTCTTTCACGAATATCGGAGGATATAATGTCATCAATAAACGGTATTGTTAAGTCAGCCTCTTCAATATGCTTTGTGAGAAATGTGCCTTCCGCAATACTCTTTACCTCTCTGTATATATCCTGCGCTTCTTTTAGGTATTCGTTTTCGAACTCAAGACTAAACTTAACAAAAGGAAGCTCCCATACATTTCCGATATCTTCCACGATATAGTTTTCAAGCGTCTCATAAGGATATGCAGAGCTGTCGGCCTTTGTTGCAATATCTTTTACCAGCTCATAAAACTTCTTGAATTTACCCTTCGGCGCATACATTTCAACGAGGTTTAAGAATTCTTCATTTCCTTCCTTAAAAGCCTCTTCCAAAGCCTCGTCAAAGGCTTCATCGGAAATCTGGGTTATCTCTCCTTCACTTCCGATTGCAAATGACGGATCGACACCGATTTCTTCGAAATGGTTTTTTAAAATATAAAGGCAAAAACTGTCTATCGTCGTAATCTGCGCGGTATGAAGAATTGCAATCTGCTTTCTTAAATGCTTATCTTCGGGATTTTTGGCAAGTTCTTCGCGAAGCTTTTTGCCAATACGTTCCTTCATTTCCCTTGCGGCCGAATTGGTAAAGGTTACTATGAGCATTCTGTCCACGGAAAGATTTTCGTCTTCACAGATTTTCTTTACGATTCTTTCGGTCAGAACGGCTGTTTTTCCGCTACCTGCAGCGGCAGACACTATGAGATTTT
This sequence comes from Lachnospiraceae bacterium, assembly GCA_016284175.1. Taxonomy (GTDB): domain Bacteria; phylum Bacillota; class Clostridia; order Lachnospirales; family Lachnospiraceae; genus UBA3766. The sequence goes on from JAEEOJ010000053.1 coordinate 7,255, forward strand.
GATTTCTTGAATCTATTACTTTTTCCTGTTCAGGAGTAAAATCCATAATTATTCCTCTTCCTCTTCAGGTACTTCTTCCCCGAGTTTTCTGTATTCGTAGCCCTTTATCTTCGGGTCAAATCCGCAGATTCCTTTAAGAGCACAGTACTGACACGCATAATCTTCCTTTTTCTCATAATAAGGATTAACGTCAATGCTTCCTGCCAAAATATCCGAAGCAAGTTCTTTTGCCTTATCCTCTGCTTTATCTAACATTGAATCAAACTCTTCCTTCGAACAGACATTGGAGCCCTTGCTGACGGAATTATCCTTGTTCCTTGATACTTTAACCACCTCGGATTTTGCGCCGGGTGAACCAAGAGATTCGTCCAGACTCTCAAGTACTTTGTCATCGTTTACAATGGCTCCGACGGGAATTAATTGCTTTCGAATCTCAGCCTCATAATCTTCTCTCTTTTCCGAGAATGGATCGTCTATCGCATAATAAAGCATTGCTGCGGGAAGAACTTCTTTTTGAGGATGTCTTTCTTTTATGAGTTCAATTGCGTTTTTCATATAAATCGCAAGCTGAAGCGAAAGACCTTCCTCGAGCTTCTTTGCGTCGATTTTATGCGAGGAAGATTTGTAGTCAATAATCTTCACATATTCCTTGTCCTCATCATCATATACGTCCGCTCTGTCGATTCTTCCTCTGAGAAGAACCTTCTTATCGCTGTCGTCAGACAGATCGTACATTTTCTTAAAACTCGTTTCATACATCTCAGGTTTATATTTGCCCTTTGAGAGCTGGAAGCCGAGCGTCTTGACGGTGCGCTTCATGATTCTTTGAAGCTGGCGTGCATAATATTTGGTCTTCTCGTCGGATACTAAAAGATCGCCGCCATATTCACCGCTTAAATGCTCTATCGCCATGTCGATTTCGTTTGACATCATTTCTTCATCCGCGGTTGAAAAATCAAGGTTTTCAGATTTTAATTTCTGACCTACAGTCTCTAATACATCATGGGAAAGATTACCCATATCCACGCTCTCGAGTCCGTATTCTTCCCTGTCCTTAAGACCCAATCCATAAGCCACAAAATGCGCATATCTGCAAGCTGCATACTGTTCAAGCATTGATACGGATACGGTTAATAAATCTCCGTAAAGTTTCTTCGCGGTTTCTTTATTAAGCGATTCGGCTTCGTATTTTCTGAATGCGTTTGAAATGATTTTTTGGCACCATTCTTCTCCGCCTTCGCTGCCTTTTATGATGCTTATATTGTCAAAAAGTTTCTCTTCCTGATCTTTGCTGGCAATACCCGTTACATAAAGGCCCAAAAGTTTTCCGGTCTCTTCTTTTATGTCCTGTAAAAAGATCTCCGGCGTTTTGCCCATGCTGTCCGTAACTTCAAGACCTTCAAACATATTCTTTAGTATTTCGATTAAGTATGAAGGTATGAGGCTGTCGCCCTTTCCGCCCACGCTCGCATATGAAAGATAGAGTCTGTCCGTGGGTTTGGTAAGGTTAAGATAAATGTAGAGCTGCTCAATAAATGCTAATTCCACGCTCGTGGGTGCTAAGCGGCATTCGGCCTTTTTTAATTCTTCCTTGTCAGGTACCGATAAAAGACCGCCGTCCGAAGCGCCTTTTGGAATATTTCCGTCATTAACGCCGAGGATGAAAAGCTCTTTTGTTTCTTTTAGTCTGGTTCTCTGCATATCTCCTACTAAAAGAGAATCAACTTTTTGCGGAAGCACGCCCACACGTATCTCCGAAAAGCCGACCTTAAGAATATCCGATAATTCTTTAACCGAATAATCCTCATCACCCATCAGGTCTGAGAGCGCATCGAAGAGCTCAATGACCTTGTTATAAACGCCTTCATATTCCATGGCTTCGCCGATTAGGCCTTGTTCCTTCAGCTCAGCAGCCATCTCGCTCATCTTTTCATATATCTTTCCGCTCTCAAGGATGGCATAAATCTGTTTAATCCATTTTGAAAGTTTTCTTTTCTTCGTGCCCTCTTCGGTAATGTCTTTAAAAATCTCAAAGAATTCTGAACGAACGGAATTTATTTTATCCAAAGATTCTTTGTTTAATTTCTGTTCATCGCTTGGATAAACAAAATTCTCTTTCCACTTTGCAATTCCTTTGATGCCACGCGCATAAATGTAGTTTTCAAGTTCGTCTATCTCGTCTTCTTCAATCGGAGAGATACCTGTACGAAGGAATTTAAGCACATCCTCCTGTCTGAATTTGTTTCGTATAATCTCTGTGATTGAGAGAATGTATTTGACCAACGGATTGCTCGCAATGCTTCTGTTGGCGTCCATGTAATAAGGGATCTGATATCTGTCCAGATATTTTGCCAGAGGCTTCTGATACCTGGTCATATCCGCGCAAATAACGGCCACATCGCGGAATCTAAGGTTCTTTTCGCGGATTTCTTTTAAGAGCTCTTCGCATAAAATATGGCACTCGCTGTCGATGTCTGCACATCTTGAAATCTTAATTGCGCCAGTTGCCTTTATTTTTTCGTTTTCTTTTCTGAAAAGGTTCTTTTCAAGGAACGCAAGTTCCGCGTTGTTTTCGTGTCTGTAATCTTTTGTAAGTCGGATATCCTCACGGATATTGACTCCGGTAGGATCGTATTCCTTTGAAATATCCGCCATGTTTCTCTTGGTCAGATTAAATAATGTATCCTCGTTCTCGGTGATTTTATGCGGATTAACGCTTAAGTCGTTATCAAACGGAAACGTAATATAAACGTCCTTCGCCTTGTTTAAAACAGCGACAATCGCCTTTATCTGAATCGGAGTAAAGCCCGTAAAACCGTCGAAAATAACGACGCTCTTTTCCATCTTCTTGGATAAGGGCAGTCTTTCTATGAACATATCGAGGAGCTCTTCTCTCGTGATGTATTTGTCTTCGCATTCTTTTAGGAAAACTTCGTAAAGAAGTTTTAAATCGGCAAGCTTAAGCTTCAACGCTTCGGAATTACATTTTTCAATAAAGCCGTCAAGGTCCTCGGGACTGACGTTATACTGCATAAATTCGGACAATACGGATTTGACTTCTCCCGCCCAGCCGGCATTTTCCATACCCCTTGAAAGTACGTGCAGGTCGTCTTTTATTTTAGAGGCACCTCTCTTAATAAGCAGGCACTTACCCGTATCGTCTAGAAGCATTCTTTTAGGCTGTCCGACCTCTTCGAAAACCTTTCTCGGAAGGCGCGAAAAACTTAAGACGTCAATATTGATGATACCGCCGTCCGGATGCGAATTCGCCATGTCCCACTGCGTCTGCATGGTAAACTGATCTGGAACAATCATAAGGACATTGTTCCTTCGGTCTTCTGTAGCAAGCTTAATCGCCAGCTTCTTTACATATTCACTTTTGCCGCTTCCCGAGCCGCCTAAAACAAACTGAAGAGCCATAAATAAAACCTCGTTTGTAGTCTAACCTTTTACTTTGTGATATCATTTCTATTATACAATATTTTGCAGTTGTATAATTTGATTTTCTGTATTCTTAAAAAATAATTTGACGTAATGAACATAAAACATATAACCATCAACAACATAGATGAATACACACCCTTAACCACTCCTGTTTTATATATAACATCCGACAGGAATGTGGCAGACTGCCTGACCTCAAAAGGCGAAGCAGTTTGCATATATGTGTGTAATGAGGAGCAACTGTCCGCCTTTGAAGGTTATAAATATTTTATCACGGAAGGTGTCCAATATTCAGGACACCTGGATAAGGTTTTCTGTCATATCAAAAATATTCCCTATGTAATCGCTGAAAATGATGACTTTTTCATCCGTGAAGAATGCCTCGAAGATCTTCCTAAAATATACGAAATGTACGAAGACGATGATTGTAAAAGATTCCTCGAGCCCCTTCCCGAACTCTCTGACTGCCTCACCCCTGAGTCACGCTTCGAATCTGTCAAGAACGGCTATATGCTCTTCGAGTACGGAATGTGGATAATCGAGCTAAAAGAGACCGGCGAAGTCATCGGTCGTGTCGGCTTTGAGTACTACGATGAAAAAACTGTATCCTTAGGTTTTATGATTCGAAAGGACCATAGAAAAAAGGGCTATGCTTTCAAAGCCTGTCTTGACTGCATCAATTATTTGAAGGCTAATAACCCTGAACTTAAGATTGTCGCCAAAGTCAGCGGGAATAATAAAGATTCTCTCAGTCTTTTACACAGGCTTTCCGCTGCTCTTAATGATTATATAGAAATTATCATTGAATAATGAACCATTAAATGTAAAAATCATATTATGAGTAAAAGCAAACATAAGAAAAAAAATACAAAAAAATCACAGGACACCCTGGACTTAATTAAGGCCTGGGCGGTCGGTATATATTGTTTTCTTATGCTTTGCGTTTTTGTTTTATATGCTCCGAAAAAGTATGTTTATATAGGCAATAACAAGATTTCTTTCTTTGAAAAAGTAACCGGAGTTTTTCTGGTCGTTGCCTTAATTCTTTTTATTGTTTCCCTGATTAAATCAATCCTCCTAAAAGAAAAAATAAAATTTTCTCTGACTTTTCCTGAAGTTATTTTGCTCATATACGGAGCATGGAATTTAATTTCTTTCGCCTTCTCTGATTATAAAAGGACCGCATTATTCGGTTATGACGGATGGCACACGGGACTTTTCCTGCAAATTGCAATAATTGCGGTCTATTTTACGATTGGAAGATGGAAAAACAAATACGAATGGTTAATCAGGGCTTCTGCTATTGTTCTTATCATTGAATGCCTGATGGTAGTTTTGCAGAGATTTGGTTTCAATCCTTTTGGCTTTTATTCCCAAATGGGCTTTATGGACTGGAATCGAAGAAACCTTCTCGGAACAATGGGCAATACCAACTGGCTGATGGGATATGAAATTATCATTATTCCTATTTTACTTTGGCTGTATTTCGAAGCTAATGAACTTTGGGAAAGAATTCTGTGGGGAATCGGTAATTTCCTTATGATTTCCGCTATCTTTTTGCAGGGTTCTGCAAGCGGTATTGTTTCTTTTGGGGTAATTCTTTTATTCCTGATTTTTGTATATGTAAAAGACGGAAATAAACTTGCAAGGATTCTTGAAATTGTAAATATGATTTTCCTTTTCTGGTCATTCTTTAGTATTTTCCGCATTCCTTTACTTGAGCCCGAAGAAAAAGATACGACAAGATTTTATACTTTGCTCTGGATTATTCCCGCCGTTTTACTTGGTTCAATAATCGCCATGCTGTATTTATATATCAAAAAGAAAGGAACAACCTTACCAAAGAGCTTCGCCTATACAATAAGAATCATCATGATTTCAGGTATTGTACTCGGATTTATGCTCCTGTTTGCAATACAGTTTTCTGACAAACTCTGGCAGGTATTCGGTTCTGTCGGAGCTCTGAGAATAACGGATAATTCTGGAAGTTTCAGAATTCTTCTTTGGAAACAGTGCCTGAAACATTTTCTTTTAGACAGCAGCATAAAAGAATTTCTCTTCGGTGTAGGTCCCGACTCATTCGGATGCTGGTATAAAACTAAAAACATTGTTATTCCACAGGTCGGCGGTCCTTTCATCGATGCCGTATATACCAATGCGCATAACGATCTGTTAACAGCAGCCGTAAACCTCGGAATACCCGGAGTGATTATTTATATCGGCCTATTTATATCTATGGCAATAACAGCTGTTAAATCATTTTCCATAAAAGACAAAACCCTCCGGACTATGCCTGCCCTTTTGATAATCATAGGCTATGTCGTAAACAATATGTTCAGTTTCCAGACAGTATGCTCAACGCCTGTATTTTTTATAATAATTGCTCTTTTATTGTCATCAAAAAAAACATCCGGGAAGTCTTAATAAAGAACTCCCCAGATGTCTGAATATTATTCTGCTGTCAAAATACACAGCACATTCTATTTCTCGTACTTCAAATAAATAGCCGGACGTACTGCAATCACAGAGTTATACTGCCATTCATATATACTTTTTCCCGCTTCTCCCCAATAGTTTACAAGTGATTTTCTAAACGTATCCATTCCGGGATCGCGAACCCAGTAGTTTGTTCCTCCGCCTAAATAACCATTAACATATTTTCCGCCATATTGATTTTTGTAATGTGCTCTCTCTTCATCTGTAAAATTATGATTATATGCACCCTGCTTTACAGCATATTCTGTGGGAATACAAACAAAATCATAACCGCAGAACGTCTTACTTGAAGAATCGGAATAATCAACTTTAAATACTCCTTTTAATTCATCCATACTCGGTATAAATACATAATCTTTTGTATCATCTCCGCCCACACCTGTGGAATAATATGGATTGTCGTTGTTTATTATCTTGGTTTTTGCTACCCATTTTAATTCTTCCTCTGAGAACGCAGCATTTTTGAAATCATTATTCAGCCAGGTTCTGAGTGAACTTGTTGCCCATGTGGTGCCTGTACTGGTTGATTCCTCATATGGCTGGCAATCCAAAGCATACTGACTGATCAAAAGTTTCTTTCCATCTTTTTCACCGGCTACTATCCATGAAATACTATCTTTTGTCGAATCTCCGGGTTCCACATTGACATATTGTTCATACGTACCAAATAAAACTACATCCCCAACATCTGATTGACTTAATATACTGGTAACAATATCTGTTT
>JAEEOJ010000054.1 GCA_016284175.1 Lachnospiraceae bacterium
ATGCGGATGACTTGAATCCTTTGAGTGCGGATTCAGGAATAGCAAGCGCTCTTGTCATCATAGCCGCGAACTCTGCTCTTGTAACAGTTGCTGTTGGCTTGAATGTACCGTCAGGATAACCTGTAACGATACCAAGGTCATTTGCCACTACGATAGCACCTTCATTAGCATTGCCTGCAACGTCAGAAAGGTTGGTTTCTGTAGTTTCAGTCCGAAAAAGTTTGTATTATATAAGATATAAGTATAATTTCAGGAGGTGCCAGATGGAAACAACCGGCGAAATACAAGTGAAAGATTTGTATCATTATTGGATTGGAATAAAGGAGGTGACTGTGCGGCCCAATACTGTTCGAAACTACAGAGAACGCTATGAGAAAAACATCAAATCGGACATGGAAAAGATGGGGCTGAAAGACGTGAAACCGCTACATTGCCAGAAAATCTTAAACAAAATGGCGGAGCGTGGGTATGCAGAATCGACAATAAAGCAAACAAGAATCACCATGTCAAACATGTTCGATTTTGCCGTGCAAAATGACTTACTTTCAAAAAATCCCTGTAACAAGGCGGTAAAGGCAAATATCGGGAAAGAGGTCACGAAAAAGGAAGCTATGACCATCAGCCAGCAGCAGAAGTTTCTTGTCGCCATAAGAGGAAATATTTATGAGGATCAATATGCCTTTTTGCTGCAAACCGGTCTACGCACCGGAGAAATGATGGGCCTAAGGTGGGGCGACATCGATTTTGAAGCCGGTCTGCTCCGCGTAAGGCAGACATTGGCGTACAACTACAGGATCGGCGAGTGGAAGGTGGGGCCGCCGAAGAGCCGGGCCGGATATCGCAGCGTGCCGCTTACTGAGGCAGCCGCAGGGATTCTGCGTCGCCGAAGGGAGAGCCTCGCGAAGAGCGGGGCAGCCTTACCGCAGTGGCGAGATTACGTCTTTTTGGGAGAGAACGGTGAGCCAACAAAGAATAGCGCTTATGACGCCATGCTGTACAAGCTTTGCGACCGGAGTGGAATCCCGCGGTTTTCGATGCATGCGCTTAGGCACACCTTTGCCACCAGGTGCATTGAGGCCGGCATGAAGCCGAAAACACTTCAGACTATTTTGGGCCACTCAAATATTTCCGTTACTATGAATCTGTATGTGCACACTACGGAAGAGGAAAAAATCAAGGAAATGCAGTCAGTGCAACTTGCGCTTTTGTTGCACCGAGGGTGTTAAAGTATACTTACAGAAAAGCAAAAGCTTAAATAAAAAGGTATGCCGCTCCTTTAGGGAAGCGGCTCTTTTTATGTGCTTAATAACTGTACGATGTGCTAAATAAACCGCGCCAGTTCACTGACTTCCTTGCGCTTTGGAGCAGCAGGCGATTCTGCAGGGTAGCCGCAGGCTATGACTGCGCCGATAGCCTGATCGTCGGGAATGTTAACCACTTTGCGGATGGCTGTTTCGTCGAAGTAGCCTAAGATCACAGTGCCGACGCCCATCTCGTGTGCGGCGAGGCAGAAGGTCTGAGCTGCGATGCCGGCGTCAAAGGCTTCCCAGAATGCGCCCTTTGGCGTGCTGAACGAACCGTCGCGCTCGTAGCCGGAGCGGCCCTTCACATAAGTAAGCAGCACAATGGCGCGCGCACTTTCCAAAGTGGCCAGGTTGAATGTGAAGTTGAATACGCATTCCGGCTGTGCAAGCTCGGCGCGTTTTGCGGGGTCGGCCACGATAATGTAGCGTGCGGGCTGCACATTCTTCCAGCTGGGCGCAAAGCGTGCGGATTCGACGATTTCTTCGAAGACTTCGCGAGGGATTTCCCTGTCCTCGAATCTGCGAATGCTGCGGCGGGTTTTTGCTGCTTGTTTGAATTCCATGTGTGTACCTCCGGGGGTTATTATTTCTATGCGTGTATAGCGTTCGATTAGTGTTTTTTTAATGATAGCATAAAACGGTGAGAATTGATAGGTGGGACGATAATTTTGAGGAAATGCGGTAGTTCCAATAAAAGATGCGCGCGAGCAAAACTTCTTTAAGTAATATGTTATAAACAAGTTTGAGAGAAACTTGGCCGGAATGAAGTTGAAACAGAGGGGAGGAAAACTATAAAATGTATTACAGTTAGGCTCAGAACATTAAATCAATACTTGAACTGCTATCAATGAGCCAAGAGGACTTTGCGGAGCAAATTGACGTGCAGCAGATTACTATATCGAGCAGTGAAAACGGGAAAACGAAGCATAGCTACATAGAAATAATCCTTCTGTGCTGCAATTACAAATGGTACCCGGGTTTACTATTGTGTATTTTTTTGGTATAATAAGGCGTTAAGACAAAAATCAAGTTAGCTGTTATAGGAGATCATTCGGCATGTTGGTTAGTGCATTAAGGCGGCTACATAAAATAATACCGGATAAGGTTTATTACGCTATAAAAAATACTATCGTTTTTCTAGATCATAAAATAAGAAAATCAATTTTAGTAATTGGGGATTCGCATACAGGTTTTTTCATTTTTAATGGTGACAGAACATGGCGTAATCCTGATAAAGTACAAGAAGAATTACATTTTTCTGTGCTACCGCAAGGCCCAGCTTTGGCATATAATTTGTCAAATTATGGGACTAGTACAAAAGCACGCGAGAAGGTGGAGAGCCTTTGCAAAAGTTCGTATGTTTCCAAAAGGCGGCAGGAAGTCTTTCTATGTTGCTTTGGGGAAATTGACTGCAGAGTGCATGTGCTCAAACAGGCAGAAAAGATTCCGGATAACGGCTATAAAAAGGTTGTGGATAATATAATAACTAATTATCTGTCCTTCCTTAAATGGCTAATGGATTACGGAAATGTCTGGTGCTGGGGACCGGTGGCATCTCAAAGCGAGAAAACTCCTATAGATCCAAACTTCCCAAGATATGGGAGTGAGTATGACAGGAATAGAGTTACAGCGTATTTTAATGAGCAGTTAAAAAAAGTTTGTGAAGAGAATGGGATTGGATTTATTTCTGTATTTCCAAAGTTGATAGATAATGAAGGCCTGACAAAAGAAGAGTATTATTTAGATGGCGTTCATCTGAATCAAAAGGCTGCTGCGCTTGCAAATGATCAGTTAAAGATTTTATATGATAAGATTCATAAAAAGGATAGATAGGAAGGGAAAAGCGAATGCATTTAATTTTATTATCGGGTGGCTCCGGAAAGAGATTATGGCCATTATCTAATGATGTTAGGTCAAAACAATTCTTAAAAGTACTTCCCGGTAAAGAAGGGGCGGATTGCAACCGTGAATCCATGGTTCAACGTGTGCACAGGCAAATCGTTGAGGTCGGCGAAAAATTTCATTGGGATTCCATAACTGTTGCCGGGAGTGCACTTCAAAAGGATATATTAGGAGTACAACTTGGTAAAGATATTAATATAGTAATTGAGCCTGAAAGAAGAGATACCTTCCCGGCAATAGCTCTTGCATGTTCATACTTATACAGTGAAAAAAAAGTAAGCCAAGATGAGGTGATTGCAGTTCTTCCTGTGGATCCGTTTGTTGAAAATGAGTACTTTGAATGCATCGCAAAAATGGAAGAGCTAATTAAATCAGGGAATACAAATCTGGTTTTAATGGGAGCAACTCCGTTTTTCCCTTCTGAAAAATATGGATACATCGTTCCGGATATGGCTGCTAAAGGGGAAGTATTAAAAGATGGTTCGATTAGCTTGCCGGTAAAAATGTTCAAAGAAAAGCCTAAAGCCGGAGAAGCAAGAGTTTTGATTAATAATGGTGCTCTTTGGAACTGTGGCGTGTTTGGATTAAAGCTGGGTTACATTTTATCAATATTACAAGATAAATATGGGGTAACTGATTTAAGCTTTTCATCCATGCTGGAAACTTTCAGAGGCTTAAAGAAAACAAGCTTTGATTATGAAGTTGTAGAAAAAGCAAAAGGAATCAAGCTGATAAAATATGATGGTCCATGGAAGGATTTGGGTACATGGGAAACCCTTACGGAAGAGATGGCGGATAAAACCGGAGGTAATGTAATAATCGATGATAGTTGTGAGAATACGCATGTAATAAATGATTATGAATTGCCGGTAGCTGTTATGGGTGTAAAGAATGCTGTCATCGTTGCCAGCAGCGATGGTATACTTGTTGCCAATAAAGGAGATACCCCTAAAGTAAAGGAACTGCTAAAAGAGCATCATATGCGTCCTATGTATGAAGAAAAACGCTGGGGTACATATACAGTGCTAAATCATACGGAGCTAAACGATGGGCATGAATCTCTTACCAAAAAATTGCTCATCAGAGCGGGTTGCCAAATCAGTTATCAGTACCATGAGCACAGAAAAGAAATTTGGAGCATTATTTCCGGCGAAGGAGAACTCTACATTAACGGGGAGAGAAGCCATGTTGCCGTAGGTGATGTGATTAGAATAAAAGAGGGTGATAAGCATGCGATAAGAGCTATTACTGATTTACAGGTAATAGAAGTGCAAATCGGGCACCCTCTGGTTGAAGAAGATATATCACGTTTGGATTATGATTGGAAATAAAGAAATGAAGAAAGCATTAATAACAGGCGTAACAGGACAAGACGGATCGTACCTTTCGGAGTTTTTGCTTGAAAAAGGATATGAAGTTCACGGGATTATCAGAAGAACATCCACAGAATATCGGGAAAGAATTGCGCACATAGAAGGAAATTGTAATTTTCATCTGCATTATGGTGATCTAAGCGATTCTCTCAGCCTAGTTAAGATAATAGGCAAAGTAAAACCTGATGAAATTTATAATCTGGCAGCGCAAAGCCATGTGGGGGTGTCTTTTGATGTTCCCGAATATACTGCAGACGTAGTCGCAATGGGAGTGATTAGAGTCCTTGAAGCAGTAAGAGCTTGCGGTCTTGAAAATACTTGCAAGATTTATCAGGCCTCTACATCTGAGCTATATGGAAAGGTTGAAGAGGTTCCGCAAAAGGAGACTACACCTTTTCATCCGTACAGCCCATATGCAGTTGCCAAGCAGTATGGCTTTTGGATTGTAAAGGAATACAGGGAAGCTTATAATATGTTTTGTTGCTCAGGCATACTGTTTAATCATGAGTCAGAGCGCAGAGGCGAAACTTTTGTGACGAGAAAGATTACTCTTGCCGCAGCAAGGATTGCGGCAGGATTGCAGGAAAAATTATACCTTGGGAATCTTTCCAGTTTGCGAGATTGGGGATATGCGAGGGATTATGTGGAATGCATGTGGCTAATACTTCAAAATGACAGGCCAGATGATTATGTAATCGCAACCGGCGAGCAGCATACAGTTAGGGATTTTTGTGAAAAAGCATTCCATTATGTGGGCATAGAATTAGAGTTTAAAGGTAAAGGTATGGAAGAAAGGGGAATCGATAAATCAACAGGAAAGGTTATAATAGAGGTTTCGCCCGAATTCTTCCGCCCTACGGATGTAGTTAATCTGCTGGGAGACCCATCAAAAGCAAGACAGGAACTCGGGTGGAATCCAACTAAAACGAGCTTTGACGAGCTGGTAAAAAAGATGGTGGAAAACGATTGCATGCTGGCTGAAAAAGAAAAGAAGGGGAATAGATGAAGGCTTTAATAACAGGTAGCGAAGGCTTTGTTGGAAAGTCGTTGAAGGCAGAACTGATTAATAACGGGTATGAAGTGATTGGGATTGACATCATTTCGCAGAATCCAAAAGAACGAATAGATTTATTAAATTCACACGAAATTAACGATGTGATTGCTTCCTACAAGCCGGATGCCATTTTTCATCTAGCGGGGGTATCGACAATACCTCAATCATGGGACAATCCGCAAGGAACAATTGCATTAAATACAATAGCGGCTGTTAATATTTTTGAAGCGGTAAAGAATCATTCTCCAAACTCCAAAATATTGGTAGTTGGCTCCTCAGTTCAGTATGGAAACCTTGGCGAACGGGGCAAGCTTGTAAGTGAAGAAGAAAGAACAATCCCGACAAATCCTTACGCGGTTTCAAAAAATGCGCAGGAAGAGATGGCAAAGCTGTACGTTCAAGAATATGGCTTGCATATATGCATGACACGTTCCTTTAACCATGCGGGAGCGGGGCAGAGAGAATCGTTTGCTTTATCTTCTTTTGCGGCAAATATTGTTAGAATAGAAAAAGGTCTGCAAAAAAGCATTAGAGTCGGGAATTTGGATAACAGACGCGATTTCACGCATGTAAAGGATGTAGCGAGAGCCTACAGGTTGATTATAGAAAAAGGTCAAAGCGGAGAAATCTATAATGTTGGCTCTGGAACGACATACAATATAGGTGATATTTTACGGAAAATGATTGAAAAATCAACTTGCGACATAGTGGTTGAACAGGATGGCAAAGCAAGAGAAAGCAAAAGCGAAATGCCGGTGTTGTGTTGCAATAACGAGAAACTGAAAAGTGATACCGGCTGGGAGCCTGAACACTCAATGAGCGAAATCATAGACGAGGTTTTGGAGTATTACAGAAAGACTATTGTTTAGAAATAGGCATATGGAGGAAGTTAAAAGATGAATAAAATCATTAAGAAGTGCAGAGTATGCGGAAATACGCATTTAATCGATGTAATAAATTTGGGAGATCAGGCTTTAACCGGTGTTTTTCCGAAAACAAAGGATGAGTTTGTAGATGTTGCCCCTCTCGAATTGGTCAGATGTTCAAAAGATAACGAGAATTGTTGTGGCTTAGTGCAGTTGAAGCACAGCTTTGAGCCTACTAAAATGTACGGTAATAATTATGGATATCGTTCCGGACTGAACGGTTCTATGGTTAGACATTTGAATGGGAAAATAAAGAAAATAGAAAGTATAGCAAATATAAAGGATGGAGATATAGTAGTTGACATCGGAAGCAATGACAGCACACTCCTTCAGGCTTACGAAAATAAAAAAATAAAGAGAGTTGGCATAGATCCGACAGGGGTAAAGTTTAAGGATTTTTATCCTGATTATGTTGAGCTAATTCCGTCGTTCTTTTCAAAGGAGGCGTTTCAGGGTAAATTAGGCAAAGAGGCAAAGGCAAAGGTGGTTACATCTATCGCCATGTTCTATGACCTTGAAGAGCCTATAAAATTTATGGAGGATGTTAAGGCTATCTTGGCGGAGGACGGACTCTGGCACTTTGAACAGAGTTATATGCCTTTTATGCTAAAAAATGTTTCGTATGATACCATTTGCCATGAACATCTTGAATATTACGCGCTGCAGCAGATTTTCTGGATGACCGAGAAAGTTGGCTTTGAAATTGTAAAGGTAGAATTTAATGACATAAACGGCGGTAGCTTTGCAGTAACCGTTAAGCACAAGACTACAAAATCAACTACCAAAAAAGAAGTACAAGAGATTCTTGATAATGAAATAAAGGAAGGCTATTTTGAAGAGGCGCCATATAAAAAGTTTGCAGAAAAAACCGAAGCTCACAGAGAAGAACTCTTGAAATTAATCAACAGTGAGATTTCAAAGGGTAAAAAAATATATGGCTATGGAGCATCAACAAAGGGTAATGTAATATTACAGTACTGCAATATTACGGAAAAGGAAATGCCTGTTATTGCGGAAGTAAATGTTGAAAAATTTGGCAGATTTACACCGGGGACACTCATACCAATTGACTCTGAAGATAAACTTAACAAGGAAAGACCGGATTACTATATGGTTTTACCGTGGCATTTTAGAGACAATATTCTTGAAAGAGAGAAGAAATATTTAGAGAATGGCGGAAAGTTCATTTTCCCATTGCCGAAGATAGATATTGTTGGGAAAGAATAGGACCATAATGATATACGATAAAGATTGTATAACAAAAGCATTTGATCAATCGCAAGCGGTTTTTATAGGGAATAAAGCGAAAAAAGAGCTTTTAGGCGTTGAAGGAAGTAGCGATATTCTATTGGAAAAGCTTGAGTTTGAAGCATATTCCGCTATTATCAATCTGTTGAATGAAGATTTTGAAGATTTAACCGATTATCGTTTGTTTAAAGCTGTACCAAAATCTGACAGGGATAAATCATTGATCATTGTGAATGAAAAATATCCTGGGATATCTTTTAATAATTATTTCAAGAATTATGATGGAAAGCCACTGACGGAAGATTGCTTTGACACTCATAACTGGTACTGCAAATTTGATACTTTTGAGGAGTGTTGCCTAGAAGATATCGATCGCATTAGGAGTAATAAAGCCATGTTTGGCACGTTTTTACTAAATGTTTCGGAAAATGAGGACAGTTCGGAGGCATATAGTTTATTGCTTGATGCATTTCGGAGATTCTTCTCTGAAGGAACCACATTATTGCTCTGCAAAAAAAATATAGGCTTTGTGCAGATTAGTGTAATTACCAATCAAGGAGTCACATTTGTCAGTACACTTAGCTTAAGAGAGTTTTATAAATTAATAACCGGAAAAAGCAAGAAACCTTTCAAGGGAATACAGATAAAATTGGGCAATGCGTTCAGAAGAGTAGGCTATTCAGATTGGTATGTGAAAATAGTTCATGCCAGATTAATAAAGATTCCGCTATATAGGAAAATTATTCATAAGGTTTATGTTAAGACAAATAATACACAGAACTGAAGAGGCACAGCGCTTAAATCAGGAACTGATACGCAAGCTCGAAAAAGAAAAAAGGGATCATTTTTCCGGGGAAGACAAATCTTACACTGTCTGGCAGGAAGAAATGCAAGATATTATAAGAAACCTGAAAAAGTACAATGTTACAGGGGTCAGAGGCAGCTCAATTCATTTGGACAACGGAGAGTGGATAGACCATCACATAGTTGGATATTATGCCCCAGTGGACTTTTGTGGTACAGGATATAATTGTAGGCAAATCAGTGCAGTAGAGCAGATTGTAGAAACTGCCAATCAGTTTGCCAGACATGGCGTTCGTTTTGTTTATGCTCCCCTTCCTTGCAAATTGGCCGTATATCCGGAATATGCTTTAGACAAGCGTCTAATCCCTAAAGATGAAATCATTACTCCTCAGTGGAGAAAAATGATATATGATATAGCGTGCAAAGGAGTTGAAATAGTAGACCTGTTTCCCGTTTTAAGGGAACAAAAAAGGACTCTAAAAATGTTTTCAGACAGACATTCGCTTTCATCAAGTGGTTGTGAGATTGTAGGAAAAGCAATTGCGGAGTATTTAAAAGAAACGACAACTTTTGATAATTTGGACATTTGTTTGCAGCTTGAACTTGAATATGCAAAAAACAGTAATGGAAAAGGCTGCATACTTTTGAATAATAATGGCAAGCGTTCCCCTTATCTGGGAAAAGAACGCTCCTCAGAGATAGCGATTTTCGGAGATTGCAATTTGCAGGCTAATAGGGGCTTGTCTTGCGATGTTACCTCGTTTTTAGCTTACTATACAAATTATCCCGTAAATTATGTTGGAAGGCTATTGCCGTTTTGCGCAGTAGATTCAATTTGCAAGGCCAGACCTAAAACTTTCAAGAAGGGTGGAATTGCAATATATTTAGGCTTTCCAAGTGCAGCATATGTTAGACCAATAGCGGAGCAGAAAGAGTTTTGGTGTACGAAGGAGATCCCTGAACAAGCATTTTATTAGACACATTTGGAGGAACAGGTGATTACAGAAAAAATAAAGGAAACCATATTGGTGGTTTCTTTAAATATTTTTGAGCCAGAAAATGATAAAGTCATGCTCAGAGGCAGATTTTCCGACTCTATAAACACCTATAAAGATATGTGGTCGTTTTTAGAGCCTTTGTTTGCAAAAGTGGTTTTTTATGATTACTCGAACAACATCGGACAGGCTAATGGATTTGCCAAGGTAAATAACGATATTATTAAACTTGTAGAAACGGAAAAACCAAAGTTTGTTCTCTATTATGGCATGGACGAGAATCGTCTGGCGAAGGAGACATATGAGCGTGTTCGGGAACTGGGAGCACAGACAATAGGTATGTTTGTTGATGATGAAACATCTTTTGATGCATCTTCGAAACTCATGATACCATACATGGATTTTATTTTTACTTTTGATTCGGAAACAAGCGTTGAAAAGTATAGAAAACATGGGGCAAAAGCAGTATTTTTGCCAAGCGGAGCAAGCACTGCAAAATTCCATAAACTTGAGAATAAAAAATATTTATATGATGTTTCCTTTGTCGGAGTAAAAAAGTACGACAGGGAGAAAGCGGTTGAGTACATAGAGTCTCAGGGAATACATGTTGAAACATTTGGATCAGGCTGGGCAAACGGATATGTCCCTGACGGAGAAATCAATAATATCTATAACAGCAGCAGAATAAATCTCAACTTTACCAAGAGCCTTCATGAAAAGCAGAAGCATTTCAAATGGAGAACTGTTGAGGTTCCTTTGTCAGGAGGATTTCTGCTAACAGAAGATATTCCAGGGCTGGAAAAGCATTTCGATGTAGAAAAGGAAATAAGCGTCTTTTATTCTCTGGGAGAATGCTGCGAAAAAATAAAATATTTTTTGGCGCATGAAGAAGAAAGAGAAGAAATTGCTAAAAACGGCTGGGAGAGAGCTATGGCAGAGTACACTTGGGAAGCCAAGTTCAGGCAAATGTTTGAGCTGATATTATATAGTGAAGATGTTAGAAACACCAAACATGACAATCTTCGTTTAGAAAATATAGATTATAACCGGAGATTAGGTAGAAAGCTTATTTATGCAATGTGTTTTTACATGGAACTGGGTAGATGTGAGCAGGTTGAAAATTACTTAAATCAAATTGATTCTTTGGATTTCTCTGATCCAAGGGTCAAAGTGGTTTCGTGCGTTATTCGTCATTTCCCTGAATCCGTAGGGAAAAAGATAATAAGAATGTGCTACAAAGCGTATTACGGAAACAGAGGATAGTGTTTGTATGGATTTTATAGAAGGAGAGTGTGGGAAAACATTATGCCGAATTATAAAACAAGAATATCACTGGCAACACCGACGTTGCACGGAGATGAGCAGAAATTTGTTCAGGAGGCTTTTGACAGAAACTGGGTTTCCGCAATGGGGTTTAACTGCGAAGGAATAGAGGCGGAAATGAAAGCTTTTCTGGCCTCTGGGAAATATGATTCAGAGCCAGGTAACGAAGGAAAAGAAATTAATGTGCTCTCTCTTTCAAGCGGAACGGCTGCAATCCATATGGCAGTGAAACTTGCAGGCATAAAGCGAGGGGATTTGGTTTTTTGCAGTGACATGACTTTCGCGGCCACGGTGAATCCGATTAGTTACGAGGGAGGCATACAGGTCTTTATTGATTCGGAAAGCGATACATGGAATATGGATCCAAAGGCCCTTGAAAAAGCCTTTAAGAAATACCCCAAAGCAAAGTGTGTTATGCTGGCGCACTTATATGGAACGCCTTCTAAACTAGATGAAATAAGAACTTTATGCGAGTATTACGGTGCAGTGCTAATAGAGGATGCGGCAGAATCACTATCAGCGACTTATAAAGGAAAACAGACAGGCACTTTTGGAAATCTTAGTGCGATAAGCTTTAACGGAAATAAAATTATTACTGCTTCATGCGGAGGAATGCTGATTTCAAAAGATGCAAACCAAAGGGAAAAGGCTCTTAATCTTGCCACGCAGGCAAGAGAAAAAGCACCTTGGTATCAGCATAAGGAGTATGGATATAATTATCGTATGTCCAATGTATGCGCAGGGATTGTACGAGGCCAGTTACGGCACCTTGAACAGCACAGACAAAAAAAGGAGAAAATATATAGAACCTACGAAGAAGGCCTTAAGGGGTTGCCTGTTAAAATGAATCCTTATGAAAAGTGTTCTGAACCAAATTTCTGGCTCAGCTGTTTAACTATAGACAAAGAACTTGTCTATAGTAAAGGGGGAGCAGGCAAAGAATGGATATACAGTAATATTGCAAACGGCAGAAGTGTGAAAGATATTTCACATGAAGAAGCAAGAGGGATAGGCCCAATTGAGCTAGCAGCGTTTTTAGACGCTGCCAATATAGAAACAAGGCCCATATGGAAACCGATGCATTTACAACCCATATTTGCTGATTGTGACTATGTGACAGCGGGAGATAATACTGACGAAGATATATTTGCCAGAGGGCTTTGCCTGCCAAGCGATGTAAAAATGACAGATGAAGAGCAAACCTTTGTTATAGAGCAGATTCGGAAATATTTCGACATGTGCAGATAATGACGGTAAAAAACTGAATATATTCTAAAAAACGATGCATTATTGTAGAATAACGCATCGTTTTTTGGTATAATAAGATGTTAAGGTATACATATTGCAGAATTGCAAAGAGGTTTTTATGAAAGTATTAGTAACCGGCGCTGATGGTTTTATTGGTAGCCATTTAGTAGAAAAGTTAATGCAGGAAGGTCATGATGTCAGAGCTTTTGTTTATTACAACTCTTTTAACAACTGGGGATGGCTTGACACATTCGAGCCTTCAAAACTTAAAGATATAGAAATATTTGCCGGAGATGTGCGTGATCCCAATGGAGTACGCGAATCCATGAAGGGAGTGGATATAGTATACCACCTGGCAGCGCTTATTGCTATTCCCTATAGTTACCATTCTCCTGATGCTTATGTAGATACAAATATTAAGGGCACACTCAATGTGCTACAGGCGGCCCGTCAGCTGGAAACCCGCAGGGTGCTTGTCACTTCTACATCAGAAGTTTATGGCACGGCGCAATATGTCCCTATAGATGAAAAACACCCTTATCAGGGGCAGTCACCTTACAGTGCGACAAAAATAGGCGCAGACAGACTTGCGGAAAGCTTTTATCGCAGCTTTGATTTGCCGGTTAGCATAGTAAGACCATTTAATACATTTGGCCCTCGTCAGAGCGCGAGAGCTATTATTCCGACCATTATAACCCAGTTGCTTGCCGGTAAAAAAGAAATTCGCCTTGGCAACCTTACACCAACGAGGGATTTTAATTACGTTAAAGATACGGTGGCAGGGTTTTATGCAATAGCAAAATCTGAAAAAGCAATAGGGCAGGAAATTAATATTGCCACGCAGCGTGAAATATCCATGGGTGATCTTGCAAATGAGTTGATAAGGCAGATAAATCCAGAAGCTAAAATTGTATGCGAGTCAGAAAGGTTAAGGCCGGAAAAGTCCGAAGTTAATCGTTTGCTCGGAGCGAATGCAAAGATAAAAGAACTTACAGACTGGGAACAGAAATACACCTTGGAGCAGGGCCTGGCAGAGACAATAGATTTCCTGAAGAATAATTTAGACAAGTATAAAGTTGATATTTACAATATGTAGATTAAACAGAACAGTCCAGGAGGGAAGATGAAGATACCATTATTGATACTGGGTAGTAAAGGAGCTTCAAAAGAAGCATATTACATAGCAAAAGATATCAATTTGAAAAATCCCATATATGACATTCTTGGATTCGTAGAAGTTTCTGAAGAACTGGTAGGAACAGAGGTTACTGATGGGAAAAAGGTAATCACTTCAGATGAAAGCCTTAGCGGCTTTATATCGGGAATGCAAAAGGTTGCAGTAGTAGTTCCGTTTGGAGGCCCTGATGTTAAAGCAAAGGCCTTTGAAAAAATAAAGGAAAACAAAAACGTTTATTTTCCAAACCTGGTGCATCCTTCAGCGATTACATCCAATCTTAAAATTGGAATTGGGAATATAATATCACCGAGAGTTGTGTTCGCATGCGATTCAGTCATTGGGGACTTTAATTTAATAAACAGATGTTCAACGCTAGGGCACGATCTTGTAATGGGAGATTTTAATTCTATTTGTCCCGGAGCGGTAATTTCAGGATGTGTAGAAATAGAAAATATGTGCAACGTAGGCGCAAATGCTACAGTTCTCCAAGGCTTAAGATTAAACAGTAATACTGTTATAGGCGCCGGCGCTGTGGTTACAAAGGATACCACGGGGTTTGAAACTTTAATTGGCATTCCGGCAAAGAGGATGAATAATGATAAATAAAACACTTATTATAGCGGAAGCAGGCGTAAATCATAATGGCGACATAAAACTTGCAAAGCAGCTTGCAAAAGCAGCATATGCCGCAGGCGCAGATTTTGTGAAATATCAGACCTTCATTCCAAAAGCTTTGGTAAGCCAGTCAGCGGAAATGGCAGACTATCAAAGAGCAAATGTAAAAAGTTCAAATAGTCAGCTCGAAATGCTTTCAAAGTTATCGTTGTCTTTTGAAGAATTCAGGCAACTAAAAGTATATTGTGATGAAATCGGAATAGGATTCTTATCAACTCCGTTTGACATGGAAAGCATCGCTTTTTTGGAGGAACTTGATATGCCTTTCTGGAAGGTGCCGTCAGGGGAAGTGACAAATACACCATACTTGATAAGGCTGGCTAAAACACATAAACCGATAGTTATGTCTACGGGAATGTGTGATATGGACGAAATTGAATTTGCAGTTAAAATCTTAAATACATACGGGTCTGGTGAAATCACACTGCTTCACTGCAATACCGAATATCCAACACCTTTCGAGGATGTTAATTTGCGGGCGATGCTGACACTGAAAGACAAATTTAGTGTTAAGGCCGGCTACTCCGATCACACAAAGGGGATTGAAATACCGATTGCAGCGGTGGCGCTGGGCGCAGAAGTTATTGAAAAACATTTTACTCTTGATAAAACAATGCAGGGCCCTGATCACAAGGCAAGCCTTGAACCTGATGAATTATGCTGCATGGTAGAAGCGATAAGGAATATTGAATCAGCGCTGGGTACAGGCGAAAAAAAACCAAGCAGCTCTGAAAAGAAAAATACTGCAGTTGCAAGGAAAAGCATTGTTGCCAGCAGAGAAATAAAAAAGGGTGAAATCTTTTCAGAGGACAATTTAACAACAAAGAGGCCCGGTGATGGCATCTCACCTATGAAATGGTTTTACGTAATAGGCAGAAAGGCGGAAAGAGATTATTCTGCCGATGAAAAAATCGAGATATAGTCTCGTGAAAAAGGAAATGGGTAATTATAAAGATTTTTTGATTGGAAAAGACAAAACAATAAGGCAAGGCATGGCTCAGCTGGATGCAACTTCAATGAAGATATTATTCGTTGTAGATGAAAATTTATTATTGCTTGGTAGCATTTCAGATGGAGATATTCGCAGATGGATATTGACCGGAGAAAGCATTGATGCAGCAATTGTAAATGCAATGAACAATTCACCAAAGAGCCTGCATTATGAACAAAGACATCATGCAAAAGAATTGTGCCGAAACTATTACATTTCATCAATTCCGATAATCGATAATGAAAACAGGGTTATAGATATATTCTTCGATGCAGTTATGGAGTACGCAAAAAATGAAACAAAGGAGATATCTGCGCCGGTAGTTATTATGGCAGGGGGAAAAGGCGAACGCCTCTTACCATACACAAGTATAGTTCCGAAGCCTTTAATCCCAATTGGTGATAAGCCGATTTCCGAACTGGTTATAGAGAGTTTTAAGAAATTTGGATGTAAAGATTTTTATTTTAGTCTTAACTATAAAAAGAATATGATCAAAGCTTATTATGATGAGCTTGATAAAGACTATTCAATCAGCTATGTCGAGGAGGATGAGCCTCTGGGCACGGGTGGAAGTCTGTATTATTTAAAGGATGTTTTAAAAGAAACCTTTTTTGTAAGCAATTGCGATATACTGCTTGATGCAGATTATAGCGATGTTCTGAAATTCCACAAGAAACACAAAAACATCATAACAGTAGTGACTTCCCTGAAAAAATACACAATACCTTATGGTACAGTCAAACTTGATGACGACGGGCGCATTGCAAAGCTTATGGAAAAGCCATCGACGGACTATCTTGTTAATACAGGCGTTTATATATTAGAACCTGAAATTATGGATTATTTCAGGGAAAAGAAAAAATTGCATCTGACTGACCTTGTGGAAAAATGCTTAAAAGATGGCAAGAATGTCGGGACATTCCCGATAAGCGAAGACGCCTGGATGGATATGGGACAATTTGAAGATATGTCAAGGATGAAAGAAAAACTCAATCTATAAAGGGATAATCTGCAGGAATATAGGATTTCAATACATGAGTAAATACAAAATTAGTGTAGTAACGGGCACAAGAGCTGAATATGGACTTTTGAGGAATATCATTTCTCTGCTTTCAAAAGATGAGAGTGTGGATTTTCGATTAATCGTTACCGGAACTCATCTTTGCAAAGATTATGGGGAAACCGTAAATGAAATTCTTTCAGATGGGTTTAATGTTTCTGCGAAGATTCCATGTGTGCAGGACCGCAATGATGATGTGGGTATGGTTATGTCAGCAGCTGAAGCCATGAAAGGGTTTGCAGCGTATTTTGAAAAAGACCGTCCGGATATGCTGATACTTCTTGGCGACAGATATGAAATCTTTGCCTGTGCTGCCGCTGCTGCAATGCTTCGCATTCCTATAGCGCACCTGTACGGTGGCGATACTACAGAAGGTGCGATTGACGAATTCTTTCGCCATTCAATTACAAAGATGAGCTATCTCCATTTCGTGAGTAATGAAGACTCACGCAGGAGAGTTATACAATTAGGAGAAGAACCGGCAAGAGTATACAATTTAGGCGCTACAGGGGCAGAAAATATTGTCGGTATGGATTTACTGGACAGAGATGCCATTAGCAGGGCAATAGGAGTTGATTTAAGTGGGGAATATGCTCTTGTAACCTATCATCCGGTTACGCTGGAAGATGATTCCCCTGATGCGCAGATGCGGGAACTGTTTTCAGCGATGGAACAGTTTCCGGAACTGACATATATTTTTACTAAATCAAATGCAGATGCTAATGGCAAGAAGATAAACCTGATTATAGATGAATATGCGAGAAACCATTCAAATGTTTTTGCTTTTGAATCGCTTGGAATTATTAAGTATTTATCTGCAATGAAATACGCAAGATTCGTAATAGGCAATTCTTCAAGCGGAATATATGAGGCACCGTTATTTGGAATACCAACGGTTAACATAGGAGACAGACAAAGAGGCCGATTGCAGGCAAATACCATCATTAACAGCGGCCCAGAAGCTGCTTCTATAAGGAGAGCTATTTCAGAAGCTTTGAAAGCATCTCGGAAGGAGAATATAAGTTCGCCTTATTACAAAGAAGGTACATCTTCCAAAATAGTGGAAACTATTAAAAATAATTTGGAAGAAGGATCGGTTAATTTAAAGAAAAGGTTTTTTAATATTTATGATAAATAATCAGATTAAAATAGCAGTAATCGGTTTAGGTTCGATGGGCAAACGCAGGATACGACTTCTGCAAAAACTCAGGCCGAATTGCAGCATATGTGGAATTGACCAAAAGTTAGAGCGCAGGGAAAATGCGGAGAGCAGTTTCAAGATTACGACATATGAAACCCTGGCACAATGCTTAAAAGAATTTGAGCCGGAAATGGCTTTCGTATCGGCTTCTCCGCTGGCCCACTATGCTATAACCAGGGAATGCGCAGAGAGCGGAATCCATGTGTTTTCAGAGATTAATCTGTTAAATGAAAATCACGATAATCTGTTGAAAATTTCGAAGAGGCATGGCCGGACGCTGTTTCTTTCTTCAACACCCAAATATCGTAAGGAGATGCAGTTTGTCACTGAGAGAATTCGTGAACTAAGAGCTCCTATAACATATTCTTATCATGTTGGACAGTATTTGCCTGACTGGCACCCGTGGGAAAAATTTAGCGATTTCTTTGTTTCTGACAAAAGAACGAACGGTTGCAGAGAGGTTTTCGCAATAGAGCTCCCATGGATTATAGATGCATTTGGTGAAATTCGGGAATTTCATGTTACAAAGCAGAACATCTCGTCATTAAAGATAGACTTCCCCGACACATATTCCGTTTGTTTTAAACATGAAAATGGGAATGTTGGAAATATAATTTTCGATGTTGTTGCTTCTCCGGCGGTTCGTGAAATGAGGATAATCGGAGATGGTTTCAGGCTTGACTGGAATGGTACGCCGGAAACAATGTATATAAGTGAAAATGGCACTGAAATGAAGAATGTAAAATTATACGATGCCATTGACAGAGATGAGAATTATAATACGAGCATTATTGAAAATATGTATGAAGAAGAAATAAAAAATTTCTTCGATGTGGTTTCAGGCAAAGCTGAACCAAAGCACACTTTTGAAAAAGACATAAAAGTATTGGAATTGATAGACAGGATTGAGGCATGAAAAGATTTTGTGTAGTTGGAACCGGCTCTATGGGTGCTAGGCATATCAAAAATCTTGCAGAGATTTTTGATCAAAAATGCGAACAGGTGGAAATAGATGTTTTGAGATCTTCCATGGGGCCTCTTAACAGCATCCTGAGTGGGCAAATACATAAAGAATTGTATTCCGTGGAAGAGATGCAGGGCACGTATGATGCCATTATAATAGCAAATCCCACCTCTGAGCATTACAACAGTCTGTTGGAGTTAAAAGATAAAAGCGGGGCATTTTTTATTGAAAAGCCTGTTTTTGATAAAATTTCTTATAATACAGAGACTTTTAACGGCAGGCTCATCTATGTTGCGGCTCCTCTGCGATATACAGGACTGTTTGGGGCAGTCAAAGAAATAACACAAAAAGAGCGCGTTCTTTTTGCAAGGGCAATTTGTTCATCTTTTTTGCCGGAGTGGAGGCCTGGTACGGATTATTCCAGAGGTTATTCCGCAAGGAAAGAGCTTGGTGGCGGTGTTGAAATGGACTTAATACATGAATGGGATTACTTGATAGAATTATTTGGTTATCCTGACAAAGTCCATTCGATAATAGCAAGAGAATCCTCATTGGATATAGATACAAACGATATAGCTGATTATATAGCTCAGTATCCGGATTTAATTATAAACCTTCATCTTGACTATTTTGGACGGGTAAACCGTAGAGAACTGGAATTATTCCTGGAAGACGATACAGTGGTAGTAGACTTTATCAAAGGTGAAATACGCTGGCTCAGTGACAGCCACAGCATTTCTTATAAAGAGGAGAGAGATGATTACCAGAAGAAAGAGCTGGAGTATTTTCTGAATCTGGTTAGTCGGAAAGAAACTGAGAGCAGCAATAATTTAAGAAAAGCTTTAAAGACTTTGCAGATCGCAAAAGGTGAATTTTGATGAATATTTTAGTTACAATATGTGCAAGAGCGGGCTCTAAAGGGGTAAAAAACAAGAATGTAAAATGTCTAAATGGGATTCCGCTGGTTAAGTATACTTTGGACGCATATGATTCTTTCAGGAAAAACCGGACAGAAGACATCGATTTGGCAGTTAATACCGACAGCATGGAATTGATTGAGCAGGTAAAGAATTATAATGCAGAGTGTGCTTTTATAGAGAGAGAAAGCGCATTAGCTGGGGACAGGGTCGGGAAATTGGCCGTAATCAAAGACACTTTGGTAAAAATGGAAGCTGCGCAGGAGAAACATTATGATTATCTGATAGATCTGGATTTAACTTCTCCTTTGCGAGAAGATGGAGATATAGAAGGCACATTTAAAGCTTTGCTTAATAAAGAGGATTGTGATGTTGCTTTTTCTGTGGTGCCATCCAGGCGGTTGCCGTGGTTTAATATGGTCAAAGATAATGGCGACGGTGGCTGCAGCCTCGTTATAGAGAGCAACTACCTGACCAGGCAGGAAGCGCCTGCATGTTTTGATATGAATGCATCCATCTATGTTTATACAACTGCCTTTTTAAGGAATAATGAAACAACAAAAGTATTAGATGGCCGAGCCACATATTATGTCATGAAAGACTATGGTGTACTGGATATAGACAGTGAAGAAGATTTTTTTAGCTTGGAAGATATAATAAGAAGGAGAAGCAGGAATGAAGTATTGTAAAAAGTGTGTTATGCCGGATACCAGACCAGGTATAAAATTCGATGAACAGGGCGTGTGCAGCGCATGCAGGGCTTATGAAAACAGAAAAAATGTTAATTACGAAGAACGCTTTGAGGAACTTAAAGCAATCTGTGATAAATACAGAGGCGGCAATGGTAAGGGCCCTGACTGCGCAATTGCAGTAAGTGGTGGTAAAGACAGTCATTTTCAGGTTCATGTTATGAAAGAACTGATGGGAATGAACCCTATTCTGTTCACGGTTGAAGACAATTTTACTATGACAGAAGCAGGGAAACATAACCTCCGCAATATTTCAGAAGAGTTTGGATGTGAAGTAATTTCATGTAAACCAAATATTAAACTGCAGAAAAAACTCATGCGGCTGGCTTTCGAAAAATATGGAAAGCCAACATGGTATGTTGACAGACTTATTTACACTTTCCCATTGAATATGGCGGTTAGATTTAATACACCGCTTCTTGTATATGGGGAAAATGTCAGCTATGAATATGGTGGTGCGGATTCAAAGGAAACATATTCCGCAAGAGAAATAATCGGTAATGGCGTTGCTTCAGATATTTCTCTTGAAGAACTTTTGGTTGATGGCGTCACTGAAAAAGATTTATATATGACTTTTCCACCAGCAAAGGAAGATCTTGAGAAGCTGGACCCTATATATTTAAGCTATTTTGTAGAGTGGAACAGTTACAAGAATTATCAGTTCGCCAAGTCGAGAGGTTTTCACGATCTGACTCATGAGTGGGACAGATCGATGATGGCTGAAAACTTTGACCAGGTAGACAGTTATGCCTATTTAGTTCATGCATGGATGAAGTATCCCAAATTCGGTCATGCATGCGCAACAGACTATGCAAGCAGATTTATAAGATATGGGATGCTTAAAAGAGAAGAGGCAATAAAGCTTGTAAAGGAAAAAGATCATGCACTTGACCCTAAAGCTGTTCGGGATTTTTGTGATTTCTGTGGATATACGGAAACTGAATTCTGGGAGATAGTGGACAGGTTTTACAATCCTGATATATTCTGCACTGATGAATACGGGAGGAAGATTCTTAAAGAACCGCTGAAATAATTAATTTGGAGAAAGAACGGGATATGGAAGGTAAAAGATACAAGACAGCTCTGGTGGTTTCAAGACATATACTGGACCCCGAATATAGCAAATGTAAGCTGCTAAATATACGTTTTGGCAACAGCCGCGATGAGTTCGGAGAAGTATGGAGTGATCTTAACAGCCTGTTTGATAATGTAGTTGATTATGATTTTTCGAACAATCTTGTAAAAAAAGGCTTTAAGGCAACAAATGCTGAAATCCTTGAGCTGGTAAAAACGAAAGCGCCGGAGTTTCTGATAATCGCACTTGCCTTTGACGAGCATATGATAGATATAAATATGCTGCAGAAAGTCCGTGAGGCGGGAACGAGGACGGTAGGATTCTTTGTTGATGACCTTACAGCGATGGATGCTGTATCAAAGATGTTTATACCTGCATTGGATTATATTGTAACGCTTGATAGTGAAGAAAGTGTTGAACGATACAGGGCCTATGGAGCTAAAGCTATTTTTACACCAAGTGGGTTTTCATCTAAAAGGTTTTTTAAGCGCAACCTAGAAATACAATATGATGTTACTTTCATCGGCTCCAATATACTTGGCAGAGGACCATTTATTGATGAACTGAAATCAAAAGGAATTAATGTAAAAACCTTTGGATCAGGCTGGGAAAGCGGGTATATCAGTAACGAAGAGATGAATAGCATCTTTGAACAAAGCAGAATTAATTTAAACTTTACAAAAACGATTAATGGAAAAACCCATTTTAAGTGGAGAACGTTTGAAGTCCCCGCAACTGGTGGCTTTATGCTTACAGAAAACATTCCGGGTCTGGAGAAGTATTTTGATATAGGTAGCGAAATAGATGTTTTTTCTGATGCTGATAGCTGCGCTGAACGCATTATTTATTATCTTAATAATGAGGAAAAGCGTAAGGAAATGGCAGAAAAGGCGTGGAAACGAGCTACTCAAGAATACACATGGGCGAAGAGATTCGAATATGTATTTGACTGCATAGAGTCAGGAGACTATCACAACGATGCAAAAGAAATACCTATTACGGAAGAGGACTGGGCAAGGAGAAGTGGAAGAAAAACATTATATGCTATGGCAGTATATGCAGAACTTGGCAAAACAAAGGCCTATAAAGAGATTGTTGCCGAAGCTAGGCGCCTTCCTTCAATGAGTAAACGAGAAAAGTATATTCTTACGATTATGGGAACTGTTCCATATTTTTTGGGACGAAAGATTATTTCTAAAGGAATCAGTATTTATCTAAATCAGAATTCACAGAAGTAAAAGTCATTAAAAGAAAGGAATTTATTATAAAGAATATGAATATTCTTTGCTTTTGGCATCCGGACAATCCAACGGATGTTTATAATGAATTAATCAGGTATTTTGGTTCGGAGAGATTCTGCTATTTTTATAAAGAGGAAAAGAATCAAAATCTTTCGCTTGAAGCAGAATCAGAAAGCTTTTATATATATGAACCGATAGAAGATTTCCTGACGAAATGTGATAATGCAAGAGCTGTAGAACCTGAACTGATAAAGGCTTTAAGAAAGTATGAAGGTGAAGCCAACTCCTTAATTTACCGGTGGAGAACAACTCTTTTGCGAACCAAGGAATATGCGGAAATAAAGGACTTGTTTTACAGACTGGTGAAATACTGGAACGATTATCTAGATAAGAATGATATCGGGCTGTTTATTCTGGAATGCATGCCGCATATAATAAATGAATATATTCCTTACATTCTTTGCAAAGAGAAAGGAATTAAACTGATCATTGCGGATCAGCTTTCCATGGTTAAAGGCATGGAGGCGAAAACATATTTCCGTACTGAAATAGAAACTATTTATCCGGAGTTTATCGCTAAATATGAAAAGAACATAGAATACTACAGTCAAAACAGTAAAGAAGAAATATCCCTGCCTTATGACATGGAAGGATATTTTGAAGCATATGGTGATGTTCAGAAAAGAAACGAAAAAACTGAGAAAACGGTTTTAATTACGCAGAGTAAAAATTCCATTTTCTCTCTGATCGTAAAGCGTAGTTCAATATATTTAAGGCAGAAAAATTTTGGCAAGCTTACAAGGAAAGCGCGTGATTTTTTCACAAGAGGCATAGCGGCCAAAAAATTACGCAATTACGTGGAAACACTTGAATGCAAGCCTGAAGAAAATGAGAAATTTGTTCTGTTCCTTCTGCATTATCAGCCGGAAGCATCGACCTGCCCACAGGCTGGAATATTTGACAATCAGGAAATAGCGATAGACATGCTACTGGATAGCCTGCCGGAAGATGTAAAACTGTATGTTAAGGAACATCCGGTGTATTGGACAAAGCGAAGTGACAGAGGCCAGTTTGATGATATGCGTGATTACAGGTCACGCGCATTCTACCACAGACTTGCATCTAACAAAAAAGTAAGGCTGATTGAACACAGCTATAAAACGAAACCCTTAGCAGGGAAAGCATTGGCGGTTTCATCCATAAACGGTACAGTAATATTCGAAAACATATTCAGGAAGATTCCTTTGATTATGTTTGGCAATTCCTTTTTCTCTGACATGAAAGGACTCAGAAAAATTTCTACGCTTGAGCAGTGCAGAAAAGCAATGGATGATATAGTGCATGGGAAATATGAATTTGCAACAGAAAGAGATATTGCAGTTTTCTTGAAAACCATCGCTGAAATTACGGTTACAGGTGCGCCACAATATGATGATTACAAGGCATTAGGCGAAGTCATTATGACAGAAGAAGAGAACATGCATAGTATTTTAAGAGGTATAATTAATTTTTACGAATATGCTTATAAATAATTGAGAGAGTAATAGTTAAGGAGAATTATAATAATGGAAATACCAAAGATTATTCATTATTGCTGGTTTGGCAATAATCCACTTACACCTTTGGCAGAGAAATGCGTGCAGTCATGGGGAAAATTTTGCCCAGACTATGAGATCAAACGCTGGGATGAAAGCAATTTTGATATAAACTGCCATCCTTTTGTCAAGGAAGCCTATGAAGAAAAAAAGTGGGCATTTGTCAGCGATTATGTAAGAGTCTGGGCGCTATATGAATTTGGTGGCGTTTATCTGGATGCGGATGCAGAGGTTATAAAGGATTTAGAGCCTATAATGTGTAATTCTGCAGTAACCGGTTATGAAGAGGATATGTGGATTCCGGCAGCGCTGATGGCATCAGAAAAGGGAAATCCATGGATTAAGTCATTATTAGACTATTATGACGGCAGACATTTCCGAAAGGAAGACGGAACTCTGGATGTCAAGCCAAATACGGCAATAATAACAGAACTCTCAATGGAAAAATGGGGCTTTAAAATAGGAGATAAAACCATTGATGCAGCGGGAGTAACCCTGCTTGATTCAGAATACCTGACGCCTTATAAAATAAACGCAATAGGCGGAGGGGAGCCAACCTTCAAAATAGACAAAGACAAGACCTATGTAATACACCACTTTGCGGGAAGCTGGGCAACCCAGTACAAGGGCAGAAGCTTGGTAAGAGGCTGTAAAGCGATGATTAGAAGGATTCTTCCAAGAAAGCTTTACATTATAATAAAGAAAAAATTATACAAGAATAAGAACGAGTGGAAATAAAAATGGATAAAGTTTTTTTCAAAGAGAAAACACTAATGATCACAGGCGGAACAGGATCCTTCGGCTCCACCGTCCTGAAACACTTTTTAACAGGCGACATCGCTGAAATCCGAATCTTTTCGCGCGATGAAAAGAAGCAGGACGACATGCGCCATGACCTGCAGGTACGCTTTCCTGAGCACGCAGGCAAGGTGAAATTCTACATCGGCGATGTACGTAGCAAAGACTCCGTGCGCGACGCAATGGCGGGCGTTGACTACGTCTTCCACGCAGCAGCGCTCAAGCAGGTGCCGTCGTGCGAGTTCTTCCCGATGGAAGCAGTCCGCACCAACGTTGAGGGCACCGACAATGTCATCCACGCCGCAATCGATGCAGGCGTAAAAAAGGTGGTCTGCCTCTCGACCGACAAAGCCGCTTACCCGATAAACGCGATGGGCATTTCAAAGGCCATGATGGAAAAAGTGGCGATGGCAAATGCAAGAGTTGCGGGCGAGCGCACCGTAATTTGCTGCACACGCTACGGAAACGTAATGTGCAGCCGCGGTTCGGTAATCCCGCTCTTCATAGATCAGATTAAAGCCGGCAACCCAATCACAATCACCGACCCCGACATGACACGCTTCATGATGAATCTTGACGAAGCGCTTGACCTCGTGATGTTTGCGTTCGAGCACGGCCGCCCGGGCGACCTCTTTGTGCAAAGGTCCGACGCCAGCACAATCGGCGTGCTGTCAGAAGCAGTGCAGCAGCTCTTTGGCG
>JAEEOJ010000055.1 GCA_016284175.1 Lachnospiraceae bacterium
AGTGATTCGGGTATTCTGTATGTAAATGGTCTGTCGAGTTTTTCGTGGGAAATATCCACTATTACTTCAGCGTACAAAAATGTACCTCCAAACAATCATTCCGGTTTATAAGATGCAAATTTAACTTTCTTGGTAAGCTTCGCTGCCAGTTCGGGATCTACGTCTCCGACATTTAAAGTGTTTACGTGTGCGCTTGATACTGCGGATGCATATACCGCACATTCAAGGATCGGACAGTTTTTCATAAGCGAATGAATAAGTGCCGCCAGCACGCAGTCGCCGCTTCCTACGGTATTTACAACCTCTACATCAGGTGCGTCGCAGACTATGATTTCATTCTTTGCAAAAAGTAAAAGTCCGCGCTTTCCGAAAGTGACACAGATAATCGCAATGCCCATCTTCTGCAGATCTTTTAAATCGGGAAGCATTACGTTTTTAAAAGAAGAACTTTCAAAAAATGCATTAAAGCCTTCATCAAGTGTCGACACATCGTATTTGTGATTTGTCAGGTTTTCAAGTTCGCTTAAATTCGGCTTAATAAGAAAAGGTGAATGCGATATTGCATTTGCAAGTGCCGCTCCCGAAGTATCAAGACATGCAGGCACTCCTTCTCTGTTTGCTATGTCTGTAAGAGTCGCATAAAAGCCTTCGCCTAAGCCTATCGGAAGGCTTCCCGATAAAACAACCATGTCGGCTTTTTTTACGAGGTTCATATAAAGGTGTAAGAACTCTTCCTCGCTTCTTGCATCCACGAGATGCCCGCCTTCAAGTATCTCCGTTACATTTCCGTATGAATCGATGTAATTCATATTGGTTCTGGTTTCGGAGGAAAGCATTATAAAGCGGTTCGGCATTTTTCTCTGATTGAGTTCCTCGATGATTATTCTGCCGCATTTTCCGCCCGCAAAGCCTGTTACAAATGCATCCTCGCCCTGGAGACGCAAATCAAATGCAACGTTTACGGCTTTTCCGCCTGCATGAACGCTCTCAAGGCTTGCGCGGTTAACTTTGCCGATATTTATTGAATTTATTTTGAGCATCTTATCCACTGCGGGATTAAGAGATACGCAAAGTATCATTTCACACTCCGAATCTATGAAAACTTGTAGTCTCTGACCGTAAACTCAATACTTCTTCTGTCTTTGTAAATATTGATGCCGGGATAATACGAAACCGTAAGGAATATGTTTTCTCCTAAAAGACTCACACCCTGATAATCGTACAGTTTCTCGATTATTCCTTCTCCCTTTT
This sequence comes from Lachnospiraceae bacterium, assembly GCA_016284175.1. Taxonomy (GTDB): domain Bacteria; phylum Bacillota; class Clostridia; order Lachnospirales; family Lachnospiraceae; genus UBA3766. The sequence continues at coordinate 1,252 of JAEEOJ010000055.1, forward strand.
CTTCTAAAAGAAATTCTTCGAACTCATCGGCTTTGCGCCAGAGTTTCAGTTCTTTTATATTTCCTTTTGAATCTTTTACCGTAAGGAAAATATGATTCTCTCCGATTCTTCTGCCCTTTATAAGCTGTAAATCTTTTAAGGCAAAAACCGGTGCGGGATTGTTCATTCCGAAAGGCTCTAATTTAAACAAATCACCTATCAGACTTTCGGTTACATATCCGAAAGGCATATCTGCATCTATGTAAAGCTTTTCGGTTAAATCTTCTTTGGTAAGGTTGGAATCCTTATTTAATCTTTCGATAAGTTCGGGAAGATTTTCTTTCTTTAAGGAAAGTCCGCAGGCTGCTTTGTGACCGCCGAATTTATCCAGGATATCCGCACATTTCTGAATGCCTTCAATCATATTGTATTCGTCAATTGAACGTCCTGAGCCTGTCAATACATCATTTGAATCCGTAAAAACAATCGCGGGATGATAGTAATTCTCTCTTATTCTTCCGGCCACCAATCCGCAAATGGATACATGACATTCGGGAAGATATAAAACAATCACGTCGGGAAGTCCGCCCTCAGCATACATTTCTTTTATTTTTTCTATACCGTTGTTAACGCATTTTTCGGTTAAGTCTTTTCTTTCTGCATTCAGCGAAAGAAGCTTATCCGCAAGTTCTTCTCTTTTTGCTTCATCATCGCTTAAGAAAAGATTTACGCTTATATCCGCTACTTCGATTCTGCCCGAAGCATTGATGCAGGGACCGATTCTGAAACCGATGTCCGTAGCAACGAGTCTTTCCTTACCGCTTAACTCACATTTCTCAACTAATTTTTTTAGACCGGGGTTTGCAGCATTTTTAAGTCTTATCAAAGCCCACTTAACAAGATTTCTGTTCTCGTTAGTAAGTGGCATCACATCCGTAACGCACGCTATGGCCGCAAATTCGAGCAGTTCTTCTTTTATGGTATCAAATTTAGTATCCGTATCAAAAAGCGCTGAGAGGACCTTAAAAGCCACCTGTGCGCCGCATATATCTTCAAACGGATATTCATTGGTACTTAATTTGGGATTTACTATCACTTCCGTCCTGGTCGGAACTTCGCTTTCGGTCACGGTATGATGGTCGGTTACGACCACTTCAAGCCCTAAATCAACCGCAAGGTCAATAGATGCTCTTGCCGATATTCCATTATCGCAGGTAATGATAAATCCGAAGCCGTCGGAATGCGCATTTTTTACGATGTTTTCGTTTATGCCGTAGCCGTCCGATACACGGTTGGGAATTACATAATCGCACTCAAGTCCGAAGAGTTTTAGTCCCTTCATAAGAATTACGCTCGCACATACACCGTCCGCATCGTAATCTCCGACTATCAGAGTCTTTAAATTCTTTTCTTTTGCTTCTTTTATCTTTGCTACTGCTTTTTCAAGATTAGGAAGCCCTTTGTATGAAAAACTCTTTGAAATATCCGATGAAAGAAATCTTTTCATATCTTCCACATCGGTTAATCCTCTGTTAACCATTATTCTTACCACAACAGGGTCGATATTCAGTTCTTTTGAAAGTCCCGCGTAATCGGCACTTTTTCTTAAAAGAATCCAGTTTTTCATAAAAGCGTTTCCCAAAAAAGTCTGTGTAGAAAAAGAAGCCTCGCATTAGCAAGGCTTGATTTTTTTAAGGTAATTCGTCTTCGTCATCGTTGTCTTTCGGTACAAATACTTTTCTTAAGAATACCCACAACGTTCCGGCTAAGCATACGGATGAGTAAGTACCGCAGAGGATACCGATCATCAGAGGAAGTGCAAATTCCTTGATAGACGTAACGCCTAATATGTACAGAAGAAGTACCATAACGAATGTGGTTAACGAAGTAAAGATACTTCTTGAAAGGGTGGATGTGATCGCACCATTTACGATTCCCTTTACGTCAAGCACATTTTCGGGATTGACTTCTTCGCCTTTTCTCTTTTTCTTTCTTCTTGAACCCATGGATTCAATTCGAAGCTTCTCTTCTTTTAATTCCTCTCTTACTCTGTCGAAGATAACGATGGTCGCGTTGATTGAATAACCGACTATCGTCAGCATGCAGGCAATGAATGTGGAGCCTACACTGATACGTGCAACCGCATAGAATGCAAGGACGATAAGTACGTCATGCACAAGGCAGGCAATACTTGATAAACCGAATCTGAAATCCGAGAATCTGATCCAGATATAAAGAAGCATTAAGATTACGGCGATTGATACGGCAATTATAGATTCCTTTTTCATTTCGCCCGAAATCGTAGCAGAAATGGTCTCTGATTCAAGTGAACCTTCTACCGCATTAAACTCGTTTACAAGGAGTGAATCAAGTTCGTCTCTTTCTGAATCTTCAAGGCCTCTGGTCTTGATAATGATTTCGTTTCCGCCTTCAACCTTCTGTATCTGAACATTACCGTCGCCGGTAATAGCTTCTACTCGGGGAGTGATGGTTGAATCAATTTCATCGATTGTAAGGTTTTCGCTTAATTCAACATTGGTGGATGTACCGCCTACGAACTCAAGCGAATAGTTCAAAGGACTTCCTTTTCTCACACCGTTGATTCCCATGAAAGCGAAACCGGTTAAGATAAGAACAAGTGAAATAATTACGAATATATGTCCCTTGCTTAAGAAGTTGATGCTCTTTCTCTCTTTTGCAATACCGTAAAGTTTAAGGTTTGTAATGCCGAGTGCAATGAATCCCTGAAGGATAAGTCTGGTAATTACAAGTGCGGTAAACATTGAAAGTGCAATACCGATTGCAAGTGTCTGAGCAAATCCCTTGATGGTACCTGAACCGAAGAACATAAGCACGAATGCTGCAATAAGTGTTGTGATGTTACCGTCTAAGATAGCGCTTAAAGCCTTCTTGAAACCAACGCTTACCGAATCTTCAAGTGTTTTGCCCTTGGCAAGTTCTTCTCTGATTCTCGCAAAGATAATTACGTTTGCGTCAACCGCCATACCGATTGAAAGAATGATACCTGCGATACCGGGAAGGGTAAGCGTAATGGCATCATGGAATACCGAGAGGATGCATACAATAAGTACAGTATAAAGTGCAAGTGCAAGTACGGATGCAAGACCGGGTATAAAGTATACGGCGATCATGATAATTGCTACTAAAGCAAGACCGATGGCAGCTGCCTTAATGGATGATGAAACAGCCGCTGAACCAAGCTGTGCACCTACGATATTTGATCTTAATTCTTCAAGTGAAAGTTTTAACGCACCGATACGAATCTTGGAAGCAAGTCTGTCTGCCTCTGTAAGGTTTGCCATACCGGTAATAACTGCTTCACCGTTTGTGATAATAACAGATACTTTGGGAACTGAGATAAAGTTACCGTCATAGTAAATCGCAATTGTTTCGCCCTTTGAATAAGCATTTGCTGTAGCATCTGCGAATTTCTGGGTGCCTGAATCATTTAATGATAAAGCAACAACGTTTTCTTTGTTACCTGTTGTCTGATTGTCCTGAGTAGCAGCCTTTGCACTCTTAACGTCTGTACCGTCAAGAATGATGGAGCCGTCTGCCTTAAGATCTTCGATACTTCTTAAAAGAATATATGAAACGCTTTCGCTTTCGTATTCTGTAGTGTCATAAGGAATAACATTGCCGTTTTCGTCCTTAAGAGCACCGCCTGTAGTGTCGTCATATCTTACGGCTACGTCATCACTTATATAAATGTATTTGTTGAATTTCTCGTCCACATATACATAGTTTCCGTCTTCGGTGAGCTCATAAAAGTAGTTGTAATCACCGTTAGGACTGGTCTGTGATATGAAATAAAGTGAACCGGGTCTGCCAAGTTCTTCGAGGATTGCTGTAGCATCCGAAACACCGGGAATTTCGATGGTGATACGGTCATTGTTACCGCCTTCCTGATATACCTGGGCTTCTGTTGAGTAAGTCTCTGCTTTGTTTCTTAACTTCTCAATAGTATCGGCCATATCTTCGGGTGTGGGATTATCTTCTCCGACTACCTGATATGTGATACTTAAACCACCCGCAAGGTCAAGACCCTGAGAAATGTTTCTATAACTTCCTGCTTTTTGGGATCCCACACCGCAAACAGCTATATAACCGAGTCCTACGGTAGCTGCAAGTATGAGAAATAAAGCGATTATCTTTCCTATTCTGCCTTTCATTTCATAAAAACCTTTCTTATTTATATGATAATTTCGCACAATAATTAATTATGCCATAAAAACGCCCGAAAGTAAATAGTTGCCTACTCTTTCGCGTCTTTTTCATTCGTCTCTTCCGGAAGGAATATTTTCACCGATAAAATCCTGTTTCTGGCCACCTTTAAAGCCAGCAATGTGGTGCCGTTTTCGAGCTTTACGGACTCTCCTTCCCTGGGCAGTCTGTCGAGGCAGTCAATCATTAGACCGCCGATTGTATCGTAATCTTCGCTTTCAAACTCCGTATCAAGCGCATCGTTTATGTCGTCAAGCTTTAAATTACCCTGTACAATATATTCTTTGTCGGATTTCTTTCTGATGTTTTCTTCTTCGTCACTATCGTATTCGTCTCTTATTTCACCGACTATTTCCTCAAGTAAATCCTCAAGCGTAATCATGCCTTCCGCTTCGCCGTATTCGTTTAAAACAATTGCGATATTGTATGAAGACTGTCTCATCTGAGTCAAAAGATCCGAGGTCTTTTTATTTTCATAAGTGTAGTACGGCTCTCTTAGAAAATCGTCTATCTTAAAACTTTCGGGATTTCTGACAAAGAGAAAATCCTTCATGTTAAGTATTCCTATGATATGTTCCTTTGAATCCCTGTAAACAGGCAGACGCGTGTACATATTCTCCCTGAAAACATTCATGATTTCACGATAGGAAGCATTGACGTTTACCATCACCATATCGATTCTGGGAATCATGATATCTCTCGCCTTAGAATCTGAAAGGTCGAAAAGATTAATAATCATATCCTTCTCTTTTTCCTCGATTACCCCGTCCTCGTGAGAAGTATCAAGAATCGTACGAAGTTCACCTTCTGTAATGGAAGGCGCATCGTCTTTGGTATCTATTCTTAAAATCTTCATTAAGATGAAGGCTGTTTTATCAACGAGGAAAATAACGGGTGTAAATACAAAAAGATACACTCTGAAAACATATGAATAAACAAGCACTATTTTATCTGCTTTTATCTTAGCCCACTGCTTGGGAATTATTTCTCCGACCAAAAGAACAATAACGGTTAACAAACCTGTGGCAACAGATACAGCCCATGAATAACCGCTAAGAAGCGCAAGCGTCGTCGTTAATGCCGATGCTGCAATGTTTACAAGGTTGTTTCCTATCAGTATTCCGCTTATAAGTTTGGAATAATTGTTAAGAATTTTAAGAGAAGCGGCAGCTCTTTTGCTTCCTTCGTCCGCCAAACTTTTAAGTCTGATTTCATTTGCACAGTTAAAAGCGGTTTCGGCGGAAGAAAAAAATGCCGATAACAATAATAGAAGAACTAATATTAAGATTTTTAAAAATATGTCCACGATATCCTCACCCATTTTCTATGGATAATATTATATTTAAATTGCACTTCTTTAACAAGCGGAATTTATGTCCCAATATATCCATTTCGTGACCGGATTGACAATTTTTTATATAGTTTTAAAATATTGTTAGGGGAATATGTTATGTTAGAAACTGTACGTAAAATCATAAAACAATCTAACAGAATAGTGTTTCTTACCGGACTCGGCTCAGTCGTGGAATGCGGCGGAAGGGATCTATGGTCCTCGGATATCTTTTATGATATCGAGGAAAGGTATCATATGTGTCCCGAACAGCTTTTATCGGCAGGCGAATATTCATCGAGGAAGGAGCGTTTTTACAACTTTTACAAAAATGAGGTAATCTCCTATCTTCCGAAGCCCGACGAAACCTATGAAATAATCAAAAAACTCGAAGACGAGGAAAGACTTGAAGCGGTTGTGTCTTTTAACATCTTCGGGCTTGAGAAGCTTGCGGGCATTGAAAACGTTGTCGAACTTGCAGGAAGCGTGTACGACAACTACTGTCCGAACTGCAACAAGACCTTCGATGTTGACTATCTTTTAGAAAGCCGATCAATTCCGGTATGCGATGAATGCAAAAGAGCGCTAAGACCAAACATAAGACTCTTAGGCGAGCGTGTGGATAACGATCTTTATACCGAATCGGCTTTATGCTGCAATGCCGCAGACACAATCATTGTTCTCGGAGTAGATCTTGAGAGTTCCAAAGTCAAATATGTGACCGGACACTACAAAGGAAATAATCTTATTCTTTTCACCAAAGAGGAAAAATTCGGAGACAAATACGCCGATTATGTAATATACGGAAATATAAAAGATAATTTAAAAGAGGCCGTCAGATGACGACCTCTTTTATTTAGCCACACATTGTAAGGAGATGCTTATGGCTTTTCCTTAAATAACCTGTCTTAAAATATACTTGTCTTCAAATGTTTCGATGGGAATCGGGCGATCGTACAAAAATCCCTGCATTGCATCGCATCCAAACTCGTATACAATCTTTTCTTCATCCTTTGTCTCAACACCTTCGCAGACAATATCCATTTCAATTTCGTTAAGAATACGGATAAGACCTTTGATGATATCCATACCCTTTTTGTTGTTAAGGGAATTTTTGATGAATCCCTTATCAAGTTTGATGATGTCTACAGGCAGAATACCGATAAGGTTTAAGGATGAATATCCTGCACCGAAATCATCTACGGAAATCTTAAATCCGTGGCTTCGAAGCTGCTCTATCTTGTCTATGATAAGTTCTGCTTCTTCAAAGAATACAGACTCTGTAACTTCAAATTCTACATACTCGGGTGAGAAATCATATTTTTCAAACTCTCTCATGATATCTTCAACAAGCGAATCATGATAGAAATGAAGTTTGGAAAGATTTACCGAAATGGGTACAACAGTTCTGCCCTCGGCAAGCCATTCATCTATCTTTTTGAAAACATATTTCATTACAAACCAGTCAAGATCGATTACCTTGCCCGAATTCTCAAGCACGGGTATGAAAATCTCGGGAGGAATCAGTTCACCGTCATCATCCACGAGTCTTGTAAGCGCTTCAGCACCTCTGATTCCGCCCTTCTTTACACTGATTTTAGGCTGCATGTAAACGAGAATTTCATCATTTTCCAAAGCTTTTTCAAATATAGGAATAAGTCTTGATTCAGCTTCCTTAAGCACCTGAAGCTTCTGAGTATACAGACAGTAAGGCACCGAATAATTGCCCTTTACGCTTCTTCTTGCAATATTTGCTTTGTCGATGATGGAAGTAATCGGCTCATTGTTGTCTTCGACCAGACATACACCGATGTTAAGATGCACTGAAGTTTTGGAATACTCTTTTTTATGAGCTTTGCAGAAATCCTCTTCGAGAGTTTTAAGCTTTTCTTTTTCTTCTTCCCAGTCACATTTGGTGTATTCGAAAAGACCGATAATATGGTCCGAATACGGTCTGCAGGCTACCACGCACTCTTCCTGGCCGGATATTGCTTCTGCCAGTGCTTTTATGAGCTTGTCACCCGCGCTGTAACTGTAAACCCTGTTAATGTACTTAAACTTGGAAAAATCGGCAGAAATTAACACAAACAAAGCATCCTTGTCTGCCTCAATCAGACGCTTGGACGCTACATTTATGAATTCATCAAATAAATATAATCCCGTCAATTTGTCCTTATTCTTCATAATTTGTGTCACCTCAAAATAGAATTATAGTGAACATTACGAATAATAATTACAAACATCCGTACAATTCCCCTACGGAATAATTATATATGTTGGGGTCTTTGTTTGTCTATTTACCGATATGTAGAAATAATTGTCCACTTTATGTGCAATTTGTCCTTTTTTTATCCTGTGTAAACAGAGGCAAAACATTTATAATTTCCGTCTATAAAATATTCGATAAGATTTGCCTTTTCTTTTCCCGTTTTAACATCTATGATTACCTTTTTTTCGAAGTCCTCATAAAATGTGGCAAACCCCTCGCCTATTCCGTTTCCCGTAAGCTTCGCAAAGCTCTCTTTAGCGCTCCAGACTCTTGTAAAGCGCTCGATTTTTTCTTCTTCAATCTCGTCTATGTATTCGTTGTCTGTATCCGTAAAAAACCTTTTTGGAACATTTGCCTTTAAAGGTTTTATTTCCTGAATGTCTATTCCGATTTCTTTATCTGATAAGGCAAGAACAACGTAATCCTTTGAATGGGATATGTTAAAAAAGACATCTTTTCTGTTTTCGATTCTGCCCTTACCGTTTTCGTCTGTAGCAATTATGATATCGGATATATTTTCTTTGGTAAAATCATCGGTACCGGATATTAAGTTTATTTCGTTATAACAATCATCCGTATATCTGTCCGCAAAAATAAAAAGCATCAGTCTTCCAATGAGTGAACGAAGTCTGTCTTTTTCATACTTGTATCTGCATACATATTCTTTTTCTTTTAATGACAAAAGGGACATCTTATCAAGTAAGATGTCCGCATTATTTTCATCAAGTTTGTATGCAAAAATTTTAATCATATCAGTGCTTTAATTCTTCTGCGTAGAAACTCTTAAATTCGGTATAACCCTGCTTCTCAAGTGTTTCTCTCTGGAACTTTTTGTTCTTGTTCATCTTGGCGATAAGAACGATCTTGCCTTCGTTACGAAGGGCTGCTGCTTCTTTTATGATCTCGCCCATTCTCTCGCCTGAGATTGTTTTCTCTACAAGGAACGCAGTCTTTTCGCTCTCACCGGGAATCTTAAAGCCCTTATCGAGCATGATTGTAATGATTCGCTCGAAACCGATTGAGAATCCGCATGCGGGAGTATCGTTGCCGGTGAACTTACCGATCATCTTGTCGTATCTTCCGCCGCCTGCTACCGCACAGTTAAGTTCGGACATTTCGATTTCAAAGATCGTACCTGTATAATAACCCATACCTCTTACAAGTGTGGGGTCAAAAGCAAGTGTAAAGTCTGCAGTCTTGGCTGCATTTACGGATGCGAAGATTTCTTTTAAGTTCTCTGTAACGCTTTCATCAAGGAGGTTTCCTAATTTATCTTTTAAGAAATCAATATTTGAAACGCTTGCTTCACCGTTTTTGCCCATCTCATCGAAAAGTGCCATGTACTTTTCAACTGTGGAAGCTTCAAAGCCGTTTGCGATTAAATCTTCCTTAACGCCGTCAAATCCAATCTTATCCATCTTGTCAAGGATAACGAATACAAGGTCAATCTTGTCCTCATCAAAGCCTGCGTATGCAGCCATTGCCTTAAGGATTCTTCTTTCGTTAATCTTTACTTTGAAATTACTGAATCCGAGTTTGGATAAAAGAGTTGTTGTAGCAAGTACCAATTCGATTTCTGCGAGATTGCTTTCTTCACCGAGAATATCGATATCGCACTGCATGAACTGACGGAATCTTCCCTTCTGAGGTCTGTCTGCTCTCCATACACTGCCCATCTGAAGCGCTTTAAAAGGTGCGGGAAGTGTAGCCTGGTTGTTTGAATAAAATCTTGAAAGAGGAAGTGTTAAGTCATAACGAAGACCTGAGTCCGTCAAATCTGCTTCGCTCTGTGCTTCGCTAAGGTTAAGCTTCTCGCCTCTTTTCATGATTTTGAAAATCAGTTTTTCGTTTTCGCCGCCCTGGTTTGAACAAAGGTTTTCGATATGTTCAACCGCGGGAGTTTCGATATGTGAAAATCCGAAGGATTCGTATGTCTTTTCAATCACGGAGATACAGTAATCCCTGATTCGCATCTCCTCGGGTAAAATATCTTTCATGCCCGTTACGGGCTTTTTGGTCAAGCTCATGTAATCTTCCTCGTCTCTTAATAATTTACTGAAAGCGGATTGTATTTTCGCTCATGTTCTATGGTCGTAAAATCGTTATGTCCGGGATAAACCTTTGTCTCTTCGGGAAGTTGTAAAAGTCTTTCAACGGATCTTTGCATATCTGCCGCAGAACCGTTTTCAAAATCCGTTCT